>JAEOSI010000020.1 GCA_016840425.1 Candidatus Wukongarchaeum yapensis | reverse complement strand
TAAAAAAAGTAGGAATACGAACAAAAGAACATGGATACCAAATTTTAACTTAACTCAGAATTTTACAATAGAAATAGAGCTGGTTTGATTTGAAATGAACGAATTTGAAAAGAGGATTCTCAACCATATCGACAAGATAAAGATGGATGCTCCTCGACAGTGGGGATGGAGGTTTGCTTTGTTAGATACTCTATTCTTTGGTGAGTTCTGTGAAGAGCCTGACCCAGAAAGCGTTTTTGATGTTGTAATCTTCTGGTCAAAAGAAGAGAATGATAAAGTCCTAAAAAAAGTAAACGAAGAAATATTCAATGATGTAGACTACAAATGGGAAGATATGGCGGTTTTTGCAAATCCTCTACCTTTAAAAGAAAAGAAGAGGGGCGAAAACCAACGCGCTTATAGCTTCTTATTCGATAACATGCAGAGGGTATTTATAGAAATAAAAGACTGGCTGTTGGAAAATGGAATAGGCATGGTAGTTTCATGGAGAGGTTACTACGAATCACTTTACACAGTGAAAAACTCTCTTTTCGCTATGGTGCGTGTGAGTGGTATTAACTTAATACGAAAGGATTCAAAAGGCATCACTTGGAAGGAAGAGAATTTACGCCCAATCAAAACCTACATTATGAAAACCCCCGACTTTCTGAACTGGTTCAATAACCAAGACAGAATATGGAAAGAAGATGTTTTTGGTTCTTATAAAGACGAACTCCAAGACGCTTGGGATTGGTTTAAAGATTATTTTGCAGAATACTGGCCTGAACTAAGAGCAAATCCCCGAAAAATCCTCGAGAAATTCCCCTACTTCAAAGAAGAAATACCTTTAGGATAGAAAAAATAAACTCTAAAAATCAGGATAAAACGATAAAAAAAGTGAAGGTAAAAAGGCCCAAAACAAAAATCCCATGAGCAGACAGAAAAGCCCTCCTCCGCCCCTATTTTTTATGAAGTTTAAAAAGTGTGGTTGTCACATTTTATCATCAATCTTGCAACCTTTTGAATATCTTGTCCATATTAAAGTAAGCCATGTGTCTCTTTTCTCCTTTTTCTTCCATCAAAGTCTTTGGAAAGAAAATAAAAAGCGAATTACTAACAGTTTCCCTATCCCCTAGGTGAATATAGTAAGATCTTCCATGTTTAGCTTCTTTCACGATATCATCACTCAACCCGAATAAATAAAATCCTTCATAAGAATCAGGCCTATGTTTCAATTTCCAAGACTCCTCAATCCCCGAAATCAAATAGTCAAAGTCCTGATCAACCATGTAAGGAATTACATCTGTTATATAATTAACATTCTCAGCCTTATTGCTCCTTATTATGATATTAACGCTCTCTAGAACTTTTTCATAATCCTTTTCTTCTCGACTTAAAACCCTATTAAAAAACTGTCTAACTCCTCTCGCAAAAACGTTTTTTCTCAAATCAATTCCAAGCAATAAACCTTCAAAACCATTATTCTCACAAAATCTTTTCTCTCCTTCAATCTGATACTTAGGAAAAGAAACCAAACACTTCAAGTTACAAAAAGAACCCTTGAATTCAGGAACAACAAACAACTTCGACTTCAACTCAACACCAAAAATCCTCTTATCATTACCCTTCTGCAAAATAAGCTGAGCATCAAGAACCCTCTCACCCTCCTTCCACCTTCTATGATACATCTTAATCGCAGAAACCCTAACATAAGTCGTATCGATCGAATTCACTCCCCGAAAAAAATCACGCTCCGCCTTATGACCCAAAGCATACCTCTCATAAGTTTCCAAAGCTTTCACAGGATCCAACTCCCCTTCTTCGAATTCTGTCTTCATCTCAAAAAGAGCCTCAAAAAAATCACTCAAAATCAAATCCAACTTTTCAAACCTCTTCTTCTCCAATCCAATCACCCCACATCTTCCCGTTTAAAAAAATGTTTAATGATTTATAAATTTAAAAATATTAAACTATTCTTGATGACAAACCTTAAAGACACTTTAAAGTAAATTAGCTGGGGAATAAAGATTTCGGAGGATATAAAAAGCCAAATCGAGCAATTCATTCGTGAAGGAGAGAGTTTAGCAAGAGAAGTCGAAAGTTTAGGGAAGGAAACAAAGAGAGTAGGGCAAGAAATAGTTGACGATATTAAAATCGAAATAGCTGGTGAAATTGCAGACCAAGTATTAGGGATACCTGGAACAAGAAAACGGGCACGAAAATATACTAAAAAACATCTTGATGCTCAACGAAAAAAGCAACAGAAAGATACAGATCGATCCTTTCTATTCAAATGTGAGGGATGGCTTGAAAGGATCAAAAACTATCTTGGATCTGTTTCTATAAAGAGGAAGAATCTAACTGCTGAAGGTAACAGTTACCTGATAATGAATAAAATTGATCGGGTTTATAGTTATGTAAAACCCGAAACTAGGATAAAACATGCCATTTCAATCCTTCGAACGATCAAAAATCATCCCCTTATCTATAACAAAGAGATCCCTCAGATCCTTGAACAAGAAAGAAAGAAACGGATGGAAGAACCCTACAAGATATTGAAAAAACTAGAAACAAAGCTGAGAGAATATATCAAAACTAAACTCAAAATGGTTTCTGAAAATTGGTGGGAAGAAAGAATACCATCAAAAATTCGTAAAAAAGCAGAACAACGAAAAGAAAAAGATGAGAAACAATATCCATGGCACAAAGGCGAAGACCTCCATCCCATTCACTACGTTGATTTTACAGATTACGTAAAAATAATAACTGATAAAGAAAATTGGGAACAAGTGTTTAAAGAGAAATTCAAAGACGAGAAAGTAATTTCCGTTAAACTAAGTGAACTAGAACCTATAAGGAATGCTATTGCCCACTCTAGGGAAGTAAGCAAAAAAGACTTGGTCAAGTTACAAGTCTATTATGATGAGATAATCTCGTGATAACTTAAAGATAATTTCTTTTTTGTGGAGATAAGCAAGCTCTATTTACATGAAATTTGTTGAAGAAAGTAGAGTACTTCAAAATTAAACTTTAAGGGGAGCAGTAAAGGTGAAAATTGTTAACCGTTTTAAAGAAAGCCTTATTCTTAAAATTGCAATATTCCTCTTGCTAACTGTGATTATAAGCTATCTTTTTTTCAAAGACCTTCTTTCGGAAATATTATTTACTCTCATTATAGCGATTAGTGTTAGCTATTTATATTGGTATCATGGGTTAGAGGAAAAAAAGAAGGAAGAATTTGAAAAGGAAAAGGAAGATTTTGAAAGGAACTCAGTATTTTATGGAAAAGTTCGTAAATTGATTATTAATTATATGAGAGATACTCTAGGAGATCTAGATTTAATAAATGATTATTATAAGATATTGGATGAAACTTTTGTTGAGAATGATTTTCAAAAAGGTGATATAGCGATAATTACTACATTTAGAGAATATATCGTAAATAGGGAAAAGGAAGTTGAAAAACAGATAAAACTATGGGATGAAAAAAAGTTTAACCAATTTCTCTCAAAATTAAAACAATTTGTCCAAGAATTGGATATAATTAGACCTAAAGAAAAGAAAATATTATCGTCTAAGGAAGTTAGATTAATTGATACTATAACTAGTAATCTTAACTTTACAGTGAGCCAGATGGATTCTTCTTTCCCCCATAGACGAACAGATGAAAAAACAGACGAAAAAGGTTTTTACTTTACTGCTAAACAGTACAGAGAATTTGCACAAATGATCATTGAATTATGGAATTGTTTTTACGAAAAAATGGTAAAATTTGAATTCTATATTATTAAAAAAAGAAGAAATGATCAATAAAGAAGGCTAAATTTTCTTTGTATCTTTTTTTATGCACTCCTAAAAATCACTCCCAATTAAATAGACTGTTCAAGATAAAAGAAGAGGTAGGTAAAAAGGCCCAAAAATCCCATGAGCAGACAGAAAAGCCCTTCTCCACCCCGGAAATCCCAAAACAAACGATCAGGAGGTGATCCAGCCGCAGGTTCCCCTACGGCTACCTTGTTACGACTTCTCCCCACTCAGCGAGCACACCTTCGACACTCCCGGCCGAAGTCGAAAGCGCCTCGGGCATACCCGCCTCGCGTGGAGCGACGGGCAGTGTGTACAAGGAGCAGGGACGTATTCACCGCGTTATTATGAAACGCGGTTACTAGGGATTCCATGTTCACGAGGGCGAGTTTCAGCCCTCGATCCCAACTGAGACGGCGTTTAGGGATTGGCTTCCCCTTTCGGGGTGGCGACCCTCTGTCGCCGCCATTGTAGCCCGCGTGTGGCCCGGGGGATTCGGGGCATACTGACCTGCCGTTGCCCGTTCCTTCCTCCGCCTTAGCGGGGGCAGTCCCCCTAGTGTGCTCATCGGTCCTAAGAACCCAGCTAGCAACTAGGGGTACGGGTCTCGCTCGTTGCCTCACTTAAGAGGACACCTCACGGCACGAGCTGCCGACGGCCATGCACCACCTCTCAGCTAGTCCAAGCAAGGTCATCAGCCTGGCTGTCATTCAGCTGTCGCTCCCGGTAAGATTGCCGGCGTTGAATCCAATTGAACCGCAGGCTCCACCCCTTGTGGTGCTCCCCCGTCAATTCCTTTAAGTTTGCTGTCCCGGAAGTTTTTTTTTGGTTTTCTGGGATTTCAGCCTTGCGGCCGTACTCCCCAGGCGGCGGGCTTAACGTCTTCACTACGGCACTAGGGTAGCACTTACTACCCTCACACCTAGCCCGCATCGTTTACAGCTAGGACTACCCGGGTATCTAATCCGGTTCGCTCCCCTAGCCTTCGTCCCTCACCGTCGGACCCGTTCCAGCCGAACGCCTTCGCCACCGGTGGTCCTGCAGGGATCAGCGGATTTCACCCCTACCCCTACAGTACCTTCGGCCTCTCTCGGTCCCAAGACCCGTAGTTTCCGCGGCGGCCTGACGCTTGGGACGCCAGATTTGACCGGGGACTTGCGGGTCCGGCTACGGACGCTTTAGGCCAAATAATCTGCCCCGCCACTCGAGGAGCTGGTTTTACCGCGGCGGCTGGCACCAGTCTTGCCCTCCTCTTTCTAAGTCAAGCTTTGTACACTTAACCACAGCCATCTTTTACGATGGCACTCTGGCTAACCCCCTCATGCTTTCGCATATTGGGGAGGTTCCGCGCTTGCTATGTCCCGTAAGACCTGGGTCCTTATCTCAGTACCCATCTCCGGGCTCCCACTCTCATGGCCCGTACCGATTATGGGCTGGGTGGTCCTCTATACCACCTACTACCTAATCGGCCGCAGTCCCATCCTAGGGCGGAGGGCAGAGCATGGTCTGCTTCCTTTTGGGCGGGGAACCGTTCCAGGAGTCCTCGCTTATGGCGGATTAGGCACAGTTTCCCGTGGTTATCCGCCTCCTCAGGGTAGGTTGACAACGTGCTACTGAGCCGTTCGCCACGTCTCGCCATCTCGGGACGTTCGGCTTGCATAGCTAAGCCTCAGCCAGATAGCAGCGGGGTCCAGCAGGATCAACTGGTATTGTTTAGTTGACGGGAAGTTTTTGACCGCTATTTGTTTGTTTTTTTTGTTTTTGGGGGAGTTTTTGCTTGCGCTGTTGGATTGAACCTTTCATTCATTTTTACCGTTTTTTTTTGGGTTTTGTCTGGTTCTGACACCCAGCGCTTTTTTGTTTTGTTTTTCCGGGGGGGTTTTTGTTTTAGCGGGTTTTTCTGTTTTCTGCTGGGATTGTTATTTGTTTTTGGGCCTTTGCGTGATCTTCATTAAGGGAGTTTGGGAGTGAGTTATTGTTTTTTTTGCGTGTTTTTGGGAGGGTATCTTTGTGTGTTTTTTTTTGATATCTCCCGCTCTCCCTTTGATCCTTCAACCAAAAGAATAGGTCTTTTTTTCATTCTCTTGGTTTGCATCTATTCTTCGACCAAGGGAGCCTTACACCCAAAAGAGTGGGTTTTTCGGTTCATTGGTCTGCATCTAGGGAGTTACTATTATTTTTGTAGCAAAACTTTGTTGTGTGTTGGGTGTTTTTATATCTTCTGGTTTGGTGGGGAGTTGATCTTTTGTGTTTTTTTTGTTTATTTGCATTTATATTTGGTTTGTTTAAGGCTTTTAACCTTTTGGTTTATTTTTTTGTGTGTATTTTTTGCGTGTTTTTGTTTTAAAGTTTACATTTTTTTGGTTAGTGGTTGTTGTTTTTTTGCGTGTTTTTGGTTGGGGGTAGTTTTTTTAGGGTTGAGTTCTCAAGCGATGGTAAAAATTTGCCTGAAAATAATCATCTAATGTATATCTAAGAAGAGCTGGTGTTTTTCGGTTTTCTTAGTTTTGGAGTATTTGGTAGGCTTTGTGTTTTTCTCTTTTTGTGATTTCTCCTGCTATGTTTGTTTGTATGAGTTTTTTTATTTCTTCTTTGTTTTGTGTGTGTCCTAGTATGTGTCCTAGTTTTATGTAGGCGGTTTCTGGGAGCATGTTGGCTCCGGGTATTACGCCTATTTTTAGGAGTTTTCTGCCTGTGTCGTATACGTTCATTTTTATGTGGCCCCAGAGGCATTGTGTGGTCATTACTATTGTCATGTTTTGTTGTTGTATTGCTCTTTCTAGGGTGGGGATGAGTGTTTCTGGTGTGTGTCCGAGTCCTGTTCCTGCTATGACTATTCCTTTGTAGTTTTGGTCTATTAGGTGTTCTATTATCTCTTTTTTTATGCCTGGGTATGTGTATATTAGGGCTGTTTTTTCTTCGAAGGCTGTGTCTGCTATTACTTCTCTTCCTTCTTCTTCTCCTCTTTCTTCTTTTTTCTTCTCTTCCTTCTTCTTCTCCTCTTTCTTCTTCTTGTTGGTTTTTTTTCTTTTGTTGTAGTCTTTTCTTAGGGGTGTGATTTGTTTTGTGAGGGGGTTTACTTTTGCGAGGGGTGTGTCGTCTATGGTGCGGAAGGTGTCTCTTCTGCTTGAGTGCATTTTTCTTGCTCTTGTTCCTCTGTGTATGAGGCAGGTGGGGTCGTTTGTTGTTTCGTGCATGCAGATTGTTACTTCGGCTATGTCGCTTTTTGCGGCGGTTAGGGTGGCGCTTATGAGGTTTGTTGCTGCGTCGCTTGAGGGGCGGTCGCTGCTTCTTTGGCTTCCGACCATTACGACGGGTACGGGTAGGTTTTTTAGCATGAATGTGAGGGCTGATGCTGTGTAGTGCATTGTGTCTGTTCCGTGGGCGATTATGACTCCTTCTGTTCCTTTGTTTATTTCTTTGGCTGTTTCTTCGGCGATTTTTTGCCAGTGTTCTGGTTTCATGTTTTCTGAGAATATTTCGTAGATTGTTCTTGTTTCTAGGTTGCAGATGTCTGTTAGTTCTGGTACTGCTGTGAAGAGTTCTTGGGGGGTGAAGGCGGGTATTACGGCGCCTGTGCGGTAGTCGAGGCGGGCTGCTACGGTTCCTCCGGTGCCTAGGAGGGTTACGTTGGGTTTTTTCTCGTCTTTTGGAAAGGTTTTTTCTGGGAGTTTGTAGGCGGCGGGTTCGTATCCTTTTTCTTCTATTGTTTCTATGTCTTTGATGTTTATTCCTATGTCGTATCCGTTTGGTAGTTTTATCACGATGTGTTTGTCGTCTCCTAGTTCGCTTCTTGGGAGCACTATTCCTTCAAAAATTCGTTTTTTTCCTGTTATTTTTACTTCGGACCATACTTTTACGCCGTACTTTTGTAGCGTTTTTTGAGCTTCTCCTCTGTAACCTTGTAAAGAATCTTCTTCTTTTTTATCCATGTTTTAAGCCACCATTAAAATCTCTTAGATTTTCTCACGTTTTTTTTTGTTTTCGAACTTTTTTTTGCTTTAAAAGTTTTTTATCAAAGATATTTCTCAGGATTTCGATTGTTGTCTGTTTGTTTTTTAAGCCAATGGGGGATAGTGGCTTTAGGTATTGTGTCTCTGAGGGGAATATAGGGTTTTATATCGATTATTGGGCTGTCCTCCAGAGCATCTAATCCCTCGACATCTATATACTCATAGTTTCTCCCTATTTCCAAAATTTTTACTATACATAGTCCTATGGGGTTCGGTCTACTCGGGCTGCGGGAAGAAAAAACGCCTACGATGGGGGCGTCGGGATGTCTTTTTGGATGGACTTTTAAAACAGTTCTATGCTCCGAATTATCGCGAAGATGAAACCAGTAAAGGATTATTAAGTGGGAAAACTCCTCAATTCTTTCAAAACCTTCTGCAAACTCTTTTTTAATCTTTATCTTGGCTTTTTCTTCGTCCCAAACTTTTGCTACGTATCCTATGGGGTAAACTTTTTCTTTTTCTAAATTTAGCAAGAGTGAAAACCTCTTGTTGAGCCTGTTTTCGGGTTCGCTTTGTTTTTTTTTGTTTTTATGTCAAATTTGGTTTTGGTTGTTTTTTTAAATATAGTCTTGAGATATTTTTATAAGGTAGGAGTTGAAGGGTTCTAAACTATTAATATGTCCATATATAGGGTTTAATTGTAATATACTTAAGGAGTAGAAAGTTATTTGAGATGGGATGTATATATTTTGTTTTAGGGTTGTAGGTGTGATAATTTTAAGGTGATTGCTTACGTCCGATCTTGGGGTGAAAAAGAGGTTTTGCATGGGGAAGGAAACATTATTCAAAGGAAGAAAATCTTTGAATGATATTTTGCGTGTTGTAAAAAGGCGTGACTCTTATTTTTTTACTATTAGTACGGTTCCGGCAGGTAAAAGGAGGAAAATTGTTGCACGGTTGGAAGTGGACGAATTCACTCTTGGATTGTATAAACTTTTCAAGATTTATGTTGATCCTGATTTTAGGAACAAGGGATATGGAAAGACCTTGATGAATAAGTTTCTAGACTTTTTAGATGAGAGAAATGCGATAGCGACCCTTGTTGTAAAACCTTTTGAAAAAGGTGGTAAAGAGTTGTTAAGAAGGGAGTTTTTAGAGCGGAGGAAAGGTCTTATAGAATGGTATTCAAATTTCGGTTTTAAGCTTTTAAAACCTTATACTGAAAGGCAGCTTAACCATGTTAATACGGGCATACGCATGATACGCAGGTAAGAAAAGCAACTTTAACGGTTTTTTCATGTTTTTCATGTTTTTCTGGTTTTCAGATGTTTTATTTAATATATAGTGCAGCATTAAAGTTCCTCAAGCATTCCTCGGTAAGGATTTTAGTTTTTTTGTTGTTGTATGTTGCGCTAATGTTAAAAGCTAGTTTTTTGTTTATCATTTTTAGTTAAGCTAAGGTTTTTTGGGTTTTTACGGAGTGGGTTTTTTGGTTTCTGAAATGGTTGAAAGTGATAGGTTGGATTATGGAAGTGTTGGTCTTAAGGTGGGTTTGGAGATTCATCAGCAGTTGTTTACGCGGGGAAAGCTTTTTTGTCGTTGTCCTGCGGAGTTGAGGAAGGAGGATCCTGATTCGCGCGTGGTTCGTTTTATGCGGCCGACTTTGAGTGAGATGGGGGAGTTTGATCCGACTGCTCTTATGGAGTTTAAGAAGGGTAAGAGGATAGTTTATGAGATTTATGATGATACTACTTGTCTTTATGAGATTGATGAGATTCCTCCTTTTGAGGTGGATGAAGAGGCTGTGAATATAGTTATAGAGATTGCTCTTTTGTTTAATGTGGAGGTGCTTGATGAGTGGCATATTTCGCGGAAGCAGTATCTTGATGGTAGTGTGCCTACGGGTTTTCAGAGGACGATGATTGTGGGGACTGGGGGTTTTTTGCCTTTGAGGAGTGGTAAAAAGATTAGGGTTTCTTTGCTTTCTTTGGAGGAGGATGCTTGTAGGGAGATTGATGAGAGTGAGGAGGAGATTGTTTGGAGGACTGATCGTATCGGTATTCCTCTCGTGGAGATTGGTACTTATCCGGATATATCGTCTCCTGAGGAGGCTGTGGAGGCTGCTCATAGGATAAGCAGGTTACTTCGAGCTACGGGGCGTGTTAGAAAGGGTTTGGGCACGATACGTCAGGATATTAATGTGAGTATTGAGGGGGGAAGGCGCGTAGAGGTTAAAGGGGTGCAGAGGCTTGAGTGGATTGCGCCTCTTGTTAGGAATGAAGTGTTGAGACAGTTGGCTCTTCTCGAGATTCGGGATGAGTTGGAGCAAAGAGGGTTGAAAGTAGAGGAATTGACTGTTGATTTTAAAGATGTTACTGATATTTTCTCAGAAACTAAGGCTAAATTTATAAGGAAGGCTGTGGGTAAGGGCGCCGTAGTTTTAGGCGTTAAACTTTCAAAATTTGCCGGTTTGCTTGGGAAGGAAGTTCAGCCGGGGAGGAGGTTTGGGAAGGAGGTCTCAGATAGAGCTCGGGTAATTGCTGGTGTTGGTGGCATAATTCATACGGATGAGCTTCCAGCATACAGCATATCCGAGGATGAAAAACAGGCGTTGTTATCCGTTTTTGGGGCTCGTGATGATGATTGTGTTATTGTGGTTGTTTCTGAGCTTGAACGGGCTAGAATGGCTCTTGAAGAGTGTATAATCCGCGCTAGAGAGGCTTTAGGCGGTGTGCCCCCAGAAACTAGGAGGGCGTTGCTTGAAGGTAATACGGAGTTTGAGAGACCTCTTGGTGGTGGTGCTAGGATGTATCCTGATACGGATACGCCTCCGATATCTATTCCTGAAGAGCTGGTAGAAAAAATTAGGGCAGAGTTGTCTGATTATCCGTGGATTCGTGAGGAAAGATACGTAAAAGGGCTTAAATTACCTGAAACTTTAGCTTATGAATTAGCGGTTCATGATTATGCTATTTTATTTGAAAATATTGTTAATGAACTTGGTATTGATCCGATGCTTGTAGCTACCACTGTTCTTCAGAAGATGAAGGCTTTGGGTCGGGATGGTGTTCCTGTTGATAGGATAACAAGGGATCATCTTTGGCAGGTTTTTGAACTTTTAGCTGAAAATCGTGTAGCAAAAGAAGTTGTTGACGACCTTTTAACACATCTTGCTAGCAATCCTGGAGACACCGCTAATATAGCCGTTGAAAAGTTGAAACTTGAAACGGTGTCCGTTGAAAAAGTTAGAATTTTCATAAAAGGGATACTGGAGAGAAATCTCAATATAATTAAAGAAAGAGGAGAGAAATCTATCGGTCCTCTGATGGGGGAGATTATGAAAGAGTTACGTGGGAAAATTGATGGGAAAACAGTTAGCCGAATCTTAAGAGAAGAGATAAAGGCGGTTCTAGAACAAGGCTAAAGAAATGAAAAGAAAAGTGATTGCATCTGTTAATTATGAGAAAATTGTTTTTTAAACTTTAATTTGCGGATTTTTCTTTTAGAAATTCGGATATTTTTTCTAGAAGATATTTATTTTTTTTAGAAGTTATTTAAGTATAAGTAGTGTTGATTAGGTAGGTCTTTATTTTTGCAGGAAAAACTAGTAGAAATTAGTTCTGTGTTGGAGGAATTGTATAGCTCAGACAAGCACATTATCTCGGTGGTTTTGGTAGATGATGTTGGGCTTTTATTATTTAGTGCAGGACTAGGAAAAGATGATCCTAAAGAATTAGTTATGGGTCCTATATCTCACGCGATTTTCTCAGGTAATATGGAACAAGGTGAGAGGGCAGAAATGAAGAGAATGGACCTTTTAACCTTAGAGTTTTCAAAAGGTTTTATCCTTATTAACCCCTGTTTTAAAAACCATATTATTTCAGTGGCTATGGATAAAAATGGAAATATCGGCCTCATAAGGCTTAAATTATCCAAAGTCCTTGAGAAAGTCAACAAAATACTAATGGAAAAGCCAAAAGCCCCGCAAAAACCCGAAATCGTTGAGAAAGACTTAAAAGACGTCTTAAAGCTTATAAATTGGTAAAAAAATCGCCCTGTTAAAAATTTCCTATTATTAATTTTCTCTCTTTTTTTTAATTTTCTAGTTTTGAACGACCTTATTTTTTATTTTTTTATATATTATCGCATTTTTTTAAGTTTTCTAGGGGGGAAAATTTTATGAAAAAACTGAGGTTTTAATTGGTCAAGATTTAGGAGGAAAACTAATATTGGATAAACATCCTGATGAGATGATAAAAGAAGCATTAAAATATTATGGGGACATTGAAGAAAAAGAGCAAAAACCTCCCTCTGAAAAAACTGTTAACATCTGCATCTGCGGCTTCTTCGCTTTTCTAATTTTGGCAGCGCTTTTTTTAGTTTATTTTTTCCTTGCTTTTTTTTAGGTGCTACATTTCTATGTTTGAATTTATAAAAATTCTCTAATGTTTTTTTTGGTGTTTTTCCATGGATCTTTTAACCTTTGTTTTGTTGGCTTTGTTTGTTTTTTTTGCTAGTTTTTTAGCAAGCATGGTGGGCATAGGCGGCGGAGTCTTTTACGTGCCTATCTTGGTCCTAATTTTTGGTTTTAGTATGAAGGAGGCGGTCCCCCTCAGTTTGGCCATGATTCTTCCTACAAGTATAGGCGCTACAATAAATTATCTTAAAAGCGGAAAGGTAATTTTAAAATTAGGGTTATTTTTAGAGCCCGTCACCTTAATTGGGGCAACTTTTGGCTTTTATTTTCATCTACACGCTGGGCAAACTATACTAGTGTTCCTATTCTCCTTGGTCTTATTCCTTTCATCGATAAAAATTTTTACAGGCTCTAAAAGGGCTTATAATGACGTGGAAAACGGTTTTTTTCCCTTTTCCTTTAAAAATCTTTCTAAGAACGTCTTGCTTTTAGCTCTATTATTCTCGTTTTTAGCCGGGTTTTTCTCAGCTTCTTTAGGGATTGGTGGCGGTGTCATAAAAGTCCCTATACTGCACCTTGTTTTGGGGGTTTCTATGCGTAATTCTGTCGGTACCAGCAGTTTCATGATAGTGATTACTACAATGTACTCTTTACTCCTCTATGGATCATTTGGTCGCGTGAACCTAGGTCTCGCCTTACCTCTAGCTATAGCAACTTTTTTTGGTGCTTTTTCAGGCTCAAAATTTGCTTTAAGTTACGTGAAAGTTGAGCGTATCCGTATGTTATTTGCAGTAATCCTAATCGTTGCAGCAATACGCATGCTTTTTCAATCAGTTTTTTGAAAGATTTTCGATTATGTTTTTGGCTAGGGTGTCTATATCCTCTTCAGAAACGTCTGTTTCCTGCTTATTTTTGTTGATTAAAAATAGTTTTTTATCTTTTATCCGTAATTTGACTTCAGAACCGTTCTTTGAAACCTTTGTCTGCACTTCTTCCCCCTTTAACATCATCTTTATATCAAGATCGTTATCCATGGCTTTTAACAGTTTTATAACGTCTTCAACGACTTCAATGGGCTCTATGGGTTTTTCTTTTTTAAGTATATTAAACCTCTTTTCCTCTATTCTGTTTTTTATCCAGCGTATAGCCTCCCTGGGATTGCCGTGGGAAAACCTGTAAGCAGAAAGGAAATCGTTTTCCGATAAAGGATACAACGAATCCTTTTTCTGACTTGTAATCCCTTTGTTGGTCCAAAAGTTCGATAATACTTTTTGACAAAATTCGGTTATATCTTTTGCAGTGAACCGCCTAAGGATTTTAGGTTTCTCTGTTCTCCCCTGAGCCGCGCTTGAAGCCATTGAGATTATTTTCGACCAAATATCTGTAAGACAAGCCATAATAATTACAATATTTTTGCACTCGTTAAAAATTCTTTTTACGTTTTCTAAATACCTGATCTGTGACTCTTCACCCCCCTCCAAGTACGGCGCTTCAAGCTCGTCCAAAAATAACACTAAAGGTTTTTCAAGATTATCAGTTAAAATTTTTAACGCTTGAAGTGCGACGTCTTCACGAAAAACTGGTTCACGTGCACACAAAACCTCCAACTCATCCTTAGAAACAGGCGTCCCACAAAGATATTTTACCGCCAAATCTCTTAACTCTGGTTTTTCAATCTTTTTTAAAACTTGAATCAAATCCGCAGCATACCCTGGATTATGTAACATTGCTTTATCTAAGTCTCCATAAGCTTTTTCCAAATTTTCAGAGATCTTCTCAAAGATCCCATAGCCAAGGTTCTTCACCGTTGAAAAATAGACGTGTTGAATAAGCCTGTCATAACCCTTTAAAGGAGGTGTTATGTAAACAATATTAAGATCATTGTGTCTCTTTTTAAGCGCCCAATAGAGGTGAGTTTTTCCGTAACCTGCCTCTCCTAAAACGGGCAAAATATACGGCATCCTGTCCCGTGAAACAGTTTTAATAACATCAACAATCGCTTCTTCTACATGCACTCTTGGCTCTATTATGTCTACTTCATCCGGGATGTCTGAACGAGATACAAAGATCCTAAAAGGATTTTCCTGTATTAAAATCTCATCTTTAGATACTTTATCTTTTGCCATTTTATGCCCCTTCTTCTAAAATAATGTAATTATATACCCCGTGAGGGACCCTGATTCCTCCCCGCGTTTTTAAAGAGCTTATAGCAGTCTGAAGCGTTAATCTCCCTTTATCATGAAGCTCCAACAGATAGTTTTCAAACTTCTCTCGAGATATGGGAAGCGCTTTACGAACCTCCTCCCAAATCTCCGATATTTTCACCAAGGGATTTGAGACAGTAATTCTCCGCCTATAAGCTTTTCTAACGCTTTGAAAGAAAACCTCCTTCTCCTTATTTACATTCAAAAAATCATGATTATTAAAACCATCATAGTCTTTATTCGTCTGACTTAAACCTTGAACTTGTACAAGCATGTCCTCAAGTTTAACCATAAGATGTTTAACTTGTAAAAATAGTTCTTCTATCCCTTTCATGTCGACATTTGTTTCAATCTTTGGCGGTGGAAGGGTGTAATTTTGTTGAAGCAATTTTAAACCTTTATCCGTTATCAAGAAAGTTTTTTTAGAACTCTTCTTTATTTTAACTAACTTCGCTTTTTCTAACTCTAATAATGCTTCTGTTTGCTCCTTTTTCCTCGCGTAAAAACCGTCTTTGCCAAAAAACCTGACAACCGAAAGTAGTTCTAAATCACTATTCATAATAGAAACACCCAAAAAAGTTCCCTTAATAGAAAAAATTAAACCCTCTGTTATCCACATACTTTCCATGTAACATGAAACGCTCAAAAAGAACCATAAAAAACTAAAAAAAGAAGTAAAAATAGTTAAAAACCAATATAAAACAGCCTTGCAAGGAGAAGTAACCCAATTGGTCGAAAATAATGATTCAGAGATAGAAGAAGGCAAAGTTTTTCGCGATTATTTATGGTGCCCCGAAAAGATTCAATATATAAGAAGACACCACCAAAAAAGAAAATTCGCCTGCACGCTATGCGAAATAGTGAAAAAAAACCCCCAAGTCCCAAGCTGGGAACTTTTCAGGGACAATAAAGCGATGGTAGTTCTAAACATATACCCATTCAATCCCGGACATCTAATGGTTGTGCCCTTAAAACACTACGAAAATTATGAAGATTTAAACGATGATTTACTTTTACACTTAAACAAGCTTGTTCAAGACTCCATCCTCCTCCTCAAAGATCCCTACAATCCCGACGGGTTCAACGTAGGAATAAACCAAGGATACGCTGGTGGCGGAAGCATCAAACACTTGCACATCCAAATAGTCCCCCGATATAAAAGAGAGGCCAACTTCTTCGACATATTTTCTGGCACAAGAGTTATTGTCGAGGGATTAAAGGACACCTACGAAAAACTGATGGAAAAAATAAAAACAAAAAAATACTTCCAAACAAACAAAAAATAAAAACAAAAAACCCTCCAAACAACCTCTAAAAATCTAAAACATCTCCACTTCAATAAAATAACAGTATAAAATAAAAGGGTATAAGGGGATGGTGACATAAATTAAAAATGTTTTAGAAACCAATTCTTACCATGGAGTTCCAAATCATGATAGCCTTCGGACCGGTCCCATCTAGACGTTTAGGACGTAGCTTAGGAATCAACAATATCCCCCCTAAGATTTGCAGTTATGGCTGTGTCTATTGCCAGTTAGGACGTACAATAAAGAAACAGGTCCAGCGCCTCATATTTTATGAACCAAAGGAAATTTTGAAGGCGGTTGAGGAAAAGATAGAAAAAACAAGAGAAGTTGGCGAATCCATCGATTACCTTACCTTCGTACCCGACGGCGAGCCTACGCTAGACGCTAATCTTGGCTTTGAAATCGATCTTTTGAAGCCCTTGGGGATCAAGACTGCGGTGATCACCAACGCCTCACTCATTTGGCGTGTTGATGTTAGAGAAGACCTTATGAAAGCAGATTGGGTCTCTTTGAAAGTAGATTCGACCCGAGAAAGGTTCTGGCGCAGGATCAACAGACCCCATCAAAATTTGGAATTAGACACAATTTTGGACGGTATGTTAGAGTTTTCCAAGGTTTACGACGGAGAGTTAGTAACAGAAACGATGCTTCTAAAAGGCGCTAATGACCGTGAGGAACATATTAAGGAAGTTGCCGACTTTTTGACACAGTTGAAACCCAGTAAGGCTTACTTATCCGTCGCCACAAGACCGCCCGCAGAAAAGTGGGTGCAACCTCCCAGTGAAGAAGTTATTAATAGAGCCTACCAAAACTTTAGTGAAAAAATTGACAATGTAGAATATCTCATAGGTTACGAGGGCAATGCCTTTGCTTTTACGGGAAACGTTGAAGAAGATCTGTTGAGCATTACATCGGTGCATCCCATGAGAGAAGAAGCTGTGAAGAAGTTTTTGTCGCAGGCAAAGGCTGACTGGTCCACTATTCAAAAATTAATCGATCAAGAACAACTCATCGAGACAGAATACGAAGGGAAAAAATTCTATATGAGAAAACTCCATGAAAGGCACAAACGATGATTATTGGGCAAAACTTCAGCCTTATGAAAACTTTATTAAAAGATATAATATTAAACCAATTAGTCAGGCAATCAGTTGCCAAGTGGGAGCAGGAACATGGAAATACCCGCTAAAGCGATTAAAAAAGAAAAAGAAGTCTCTGAGGAAATAGAACGGCTAATTTTAGATTTAAAAGATGAAGCTAGCGATGTTCGGTGGAGGGCACAATGGACACTTGGGAATATGAAGGATGTGAGGGCTGTTAAAGCTCTTATAGAGGCTTTGAAGGGTGAAAATTGGACTGTTCGGGAGGGGGCGGCAAAAGCTCTTGTTAAGATAGGAAAACTTGCTGTTGAACCCCTCTTAAAAGGTCTAAGCTATGAAGATGCGGACGTTCGAAGAAGGGTAGCATGGATTCTAGGTGGAATAGGCGATCCGACGGCTATAGAATCGCTAATTAAAGCTTTGACAGACGAAGATATCGAAGTTCGCAGATATGCTATAGTAGCCCTTGGTAATATGGGGGTTTCTAGAATCGTAGAATCCCTTGTCCAAGCTTTGAAGGATGAAGATATTGATACTAGAAGGTATGCAGCGTGGGCCCTTGGAAAAATAGGCGATCTGGGGGCGGTAGATCATCTAATTCTGGCACTTAAAGATGAAGATGCCGGCGTTAGAAGGTATGCTGTAGGGGCTCTTGGCAGGATTGGAGACAAACGATCTGTCGAACCGCTTATTCAGGTTTTAGAAGATGAAGACACTGCTGTTCGTTTGGTGACAGAATCTGTTCTTGGCAGAATAGGTGATCCTAGGGCTATTGGTCCCCTTATTCGAACGTTGAAGGATAAGGATAGTCGTGTTGGTATGAGGGCAGCACGAAGCCTTGGTAGGATGGGAGAACCTGCTATTTTTCCACTGATTCAAGCTTTGAAAGACGAAAATAGCATTATTCGTTTGAACGCAGCGCGGCAACTTGGTAGGATTAGTGATAAGAGAGCTGTTGAACCTCTCATCGAAGCACTTTACGATAAAGTTTGGGATGTGCGATGCAATGCTGCTTGGGCTCTTGGCGAGATTGGTGATAGAAGGGCTGTAAGGCCTTTATTGTTGGCTTTTGAAAATGCACGAGATGATATTGATTTTGAAATTGAGATATTATGCGCTCTTGGTAAAATGGCCTATTCAGAAGCGTTAGAAGCACTCACTAAAGCTTTAAAAAACATCTTTTTGAATCGATTGAGAGTAATAGAAGCTCTTGGTGAAATTGGTGATGAGAGGGCTGTAAAAGCTCTAATTGAAGCTCTGAGCGATAAAGCGAGTGAGATTCGAAAACAAGCAGCAGAAACCCTTGGAAAAATAGGCGATTCGAGAGCAATAAAACCTCTCATGTTAGCTTTAGGAGATAAAAATTGGAGAGTTCAAGAAAAAGCAGTAAATGCCCTTGCAAAGATAGGAAAACCGGCTGTAATTCCTCTCATCCAGGCTTTGAAAGATAAACATTGGATTGTTCGGGTTGTTCGAGAAAGGGCAGCGGAATCTCTTGGAAAGATAGGCGATTTGAGGGCTGTTAATCCACTCATAGAAGCCCTAAAAGATAAAGATAAGGATGTTAGAAGGAAAGCGGCAGAATCTCTTGGAAAGATAGGCGATTTGAGGGCTGTTGAACCCCTCGTTGAAGCTTTGGAAGATAAACATGAAAGTGTTAAGAAAGCTGTAAAAGAGGCTTTAGAGAAAATTAAAGCTCAGAAGTAAAGCTGATAAATGATGTGAAAATTTTAATAATAATATGTTTAGATATACTGTTAGAGTAAT
>JAEOSI010000019.1 GCA_016840425.1 Candidatus Wukongarchaeum yapensis | reverse complement strand
GGGTAAATTTTGCCTTTTCTGAACATTTTCCACTCCAAACGATTAAATTATTGCTACCTATGATTTTAATACAGACTTTTTCACCATGTTCAAAAGGGAATGAAGAATCGTTAGCAACTTGGGAGGGTATATAAACCCAGCATTTCCGATAAACACGATTCCCTGTTTTTGATTCTCTAAACACAACAGTCCCGTTTCCTTCACGTGTCATTTTAAGATCAACCTCATGGCTTTAATTTTAAAATGTCCTAAAATAAGTATTAGAAGAAGATTTAAAGTGTATCTATTTTGGTAAACCATTATTTGCAAATAAATATTTCTATTAATTTTAATTTATGGATAGATATAGGGAGAAACTTAGGGGAGCTAAAATAGATTTTTTATTTAATATGTGCGATTAATAACAAAATCAACAAGGGTGTTAAACCAGTCTAAAGCTTCCTTTCGAAATTTAGGTTTTGCTTTTTTGAGGTGTGATTTTGCGATTTTCCCGAATTCAAAAGCTTTCATTTCTGCATAATTAAGGGCGCCAGTTTCTTTAAAAATATCACGTATGAGGTTGATTTCTTTAATGGTAGCTTGGGGGTTCCCTAATACTTTTTTAAGAAAGGTTTTTTTATTTTCTGAAGCGTGCTCTAAAGCCTTAATAACAAGGAGGGTTTTTTTATTCGTTTTAATATCACTATCATTGGGCTTTTTTGTCTCTTCTTCGTCTCCAAAAGTTCCGAGAATATCGTCCTTTATTTGGAACGCCATTCCTAAAGCAGAAGCATATGATTTTAACGCGTCAATTTGAGAAGGAACGCCCTCTGCAAGAATGCCACCAATTACACAGGAAGTCTCAAAGAGAGACGAAGTTTTGAGGTATATAGTTTCAAAATACTCAGCTTCAGTAATATTTTCTTTAATTGCAAGGTCCAGTTCTTTTATCTGACCATCAGCGATTTTAGTATGAGTTTGATTAAAAAGATCTAAAGCTTTTATTAAGAGCTCGTTGTTAAATTTGGAAGTAAAGAAGGCTCTCCATCCCAAGGACCATATCAAGTCGCCGACTAAAATACCCATAGATGTGCCAAAAAGGGAAACATAGGGTTTAGGTAGGTGAAGAGACTTAGCATGATCTTCATATAAAACATGGATCGTAGGTCCTCCTCTCCTCATTTTATCCTGGTCTAATAAATCGTCATGTACTAGGCTTGCCGTGTGTAAAAATTCAACGGATAAGCTGACACGAATAATTTGTTCATCAATCTTGCCTTTTATGGCTTTATAGGAGTTTAAAAGGAGGGCGGGTCTAAGCCTTTTACCACCACGCAAAATAAACTCTTTTATGTTTTTATAAGTAAAGGTATTCGTCGAAAAGTTTGTTGAAACAAGGACACCCTTATCAAAGGTTGGAAGTAAGAAATTTTCAATTTCTTTGTTTATAACTTCGATATAGATGTTTAGGCAATTATCGGTATCAAACTCCATTAAATAACTCGAAGATTTTACCAGTTGTACCAAAGGCCATCCCAAAGATAATTTCACATAATTTTCTATAAAACATCTGACGCATTATTAAGTATTAGAATTAATAAAATTAAATATATGTAAACTTTTAGTAACAAATTTTACACATAATGTTTTGTTTATAAGATGGAGATAAATAAAGGTAAGAATTACATATGAGGGGAACATTTGTTTTCCTCATCTTACCAACATTTGTTTATTTAATGATTTTAGAACCTTTTAGATAGTGGGCTTTTATTTTGTTAAGGCGCGGTTTGAAATGGTTGTCTCAGAGAGGAGTTTTTTTGAGGATGAGTTTCACGAGGCCTGTGAACTGGCAAGAAACATGATTAAAGAGATGGAATATCCGGTTATTATTACGCATCACGATGCAGATGGTATAAGTGCTAGCGGCGTACTTATGTCTTTTTTTAAGAAAGAACCGATAAAAATCGTTGTTCTAAGCGGGTTTGATCCTGTTAGAGCGATGAAAATTTCTAAATTAAGAGCAGAAAATATAGTGTTTTTGGACTTAGGAAGTGGACAAGTTAACACTATTAAAAGATATTTATCAGGGGCACAAAAAATAGTTATTTTGGATCATCACAAGCCGGAAATAGCGGAATTTAGACCCGATTTTCCAAGGAAAACCGAGATTGTACAAGTTAATGCACATTTGTTTGGGTTGGATGGAAGTAAGGAAATAAGCGGGGCAGGGGTGGCATACGCCGTTACAAAATTGAGGCCAGAGTTGGCTCTTGTAGGTGCCATTGGGGACATGCAGTTTAGGTATCATGAAAAGGGGCGTTTAGTTGGTTATAACTATACACATATACTCCCAAATTCTGCTGTGGAGGAAAGGTTGGATATAACATTATATGGGCGTGAAACGCGGCCAATATATGTGACGTTGGGGTATTGTACTGAGCCTTTTTTGCCAGGATTAACAGGGGATAAAGAAGCATGTCTTAACTTTTTGAAAAGTTTAAGAATACCTTTGAAGGATGAGTATGGGGGATGGAAGACAATCGCAGATTTGGCGCCAGAAGAGAAAACTAAGTTGGTAGATGGTTTAGTTAAATTATTGATAAGGAACGGGGTTCCTTTAAAGAAGTATAAAAGTTTGGTAGGGTTTGTGTATAGGTTACCAAATGAAAAACCATTTTTGCGGGATCTGAGGGAGTATAGTACGATGTTAAACGCTTGTGGTAGGTTAAAGAGATATGAGGTGGGTTTAAAAGTTGTTCAATACGACAAAAATGTCTACGATCGTGAGAAAGCAATAAGAGAAGCAGCAGGGGTGTTGGTTAAATATAAGAAAATGTTAGCGGAGGGAATTAAAGCTTTAAACGATGTTAAAAAGGGAGGGTTAATAGAAAGTTTGCCAAACATAACGGCCACGTATGTTAAAGATGTTATAAATGATAGGATTGTTGGTGTTGTCTTAGGCATGGCTTTAGGCGGGAGAATAATAGACTTTAAAAAACCTGCCTTGATAGCGGCAGACATGACGGAACAAGAGGGTATGGTAAAAATAAGCGCTAGAGCGCTAAAGGAGCATATTAAAAGAGGCGTTAATTTAAGAGAGGCACTCGTCAAGGCAAAAAATGAGCTTAAACTTGAAAAAAGTGAGGCAGGAGGCCACGATATTGCAGCAGGAGCGATCATACCAAAAGAAAAATTAAGAGAGTACATAAAACACGTTGATGAAAAGATAGGGGAACAAATCATGTGGAGAGCTTAAAACATGTATTCAAAAGTAAAAACTTTAGAATTATGTCGACAAATAGTAGAACAGATCCAGGAGAGGATTCGGCTAGCTAAAGAAAGGGGAGCGGATCTTTCTGAAGAATGGGGGATAGGAGCAGATAAAGATGCAACTTTACAGATCGATATGATAGCGGAGGAGGTAGCCTTAAACGTTTTGAAAGAAGGTTTTAATGGCACGATTTTAACTGAAGAAAAGGGATTAGAAAAACTTGGGAAAGATGAAGAATTGGTCATAATTGATCCCATTGATGGTACAAAAAACGCAGTAAGAGGTTATCCTTTTTACGCTTTTGTTATATCTTTTTACACTGATTTGGAAGGAAAAGATCCTTATGCAGGGTATATAAATAACCTAGGAAACAATGATGAGTTTTTTGCGTATCAGGGAAAAACGTATTATAACGAAAAGTCGACAAAAACAGTTCATAGAGAGTTAAAAGAAGCGGGAATAACCCTAATAAGACCAACCGCGTCAGAACATATGGAAATAATTGATAAAATACGTAAAAATTGCAAATTTATAAGGATAAGCGGTTCTGCTGCTTTGGATGTTGCTTATATAGCTAGCGGTTCAATGGACTGTTTTATAGATTTTACAAGGGGATTGAAAACAGTAGATTATGCTGCTGCAGCATATATACTCCAATGTGCAGGGGGCGTCATAACGACTTTAAGGGGAGAAAAGTTACCTATAAATAAAGATTTAACAAAAATAGTAAATGTTTTAGCTACGGGGAGCAAAGAGTTACATAAGAAATTGATCAAACTGATAGCAAAATGAAATATTATAAAAGAAAACAAAACAAGGTTTGGAAAGTAAAACATACCTTAAAAATTCACGTTAAAGGGGAGTTTACTTCTTGCGTTTGTTAATGCGTGGAAAAATAATCGTTCTCATATCACTTATCATCACTTTTATATCAATTATAGCTTATGTTTTTTGGGGATTTCCTTTTCTTTTCCTGTTTCTTTTTCTTCCCTTGATTTTTGGAGGAAAGCATGAAAAACTCTATCTAAATAAAAGGATGAAATATTGCCCAAATTGTGGTTATAAGTTGGTAGGATTTGAAAATTATTGCCCAATATGTAGCGAGAGAATAAGGTAAAAGTGGCTTAAAATAAATAATCAGGTTTTTAATTTTTGAGTAGTACCATAGGCGTTAGGTTTAATCTAATTAACGGATGGTAAACTGGATTCTAATAGCGTTTAATATGACTGTCAGGGATAATCCCATATCGCCTATTCCCACAGCCATCCACAAGGTTATAAGCCCTGGAAAAACAAGAAATATTAAAGCACTTTTTATAGAGATGGATAGAGAAACGTTTTGCTTCATCACTCTGACCGTTTTTTTACTTAGATCTATGAGATAGGGTATTTTTAATAAATCGTCTTTCATTAAAGCGACATCGGCGGTTTCTAAGGCAATGTCACTTCCAGCAGCCCCCATGGCTATTCCTACAGTTGATTTAGCCAAGGCAGGGGCATCATTAACACCGTCGCCAACCATAGCAACATACCCGTACTGCTCAATAAGCTTTTCAACAGTTTCCACTTTATTTTTCGGGGATAGTTCAGCGTAATATTCATCAATATCAAGCTTTTTTGCAACGGCCTTTGCCGTTTTTTCACCGTCCCCTGTAATCATAACTGTTTTTATTTCCCGTTTTTTTAACTCTTTTATAACGGTTATGCTCTCTTTTTTTATTTTATCCACAACTGCAATTGCACCTAAAATGCCTTTTTCTGTACCTACCAAAAAAACAGTTTTACCCTGGTTTTCAAGCGTTTCGACCGGTTTCTCCGGGAAATCGATAAATAGTTCTTTAAACAGATTTTTACTGCCGATATAGTAAAATTTTCGATCGATTTCACCCATAATACCCCTCCCCGGCAAGGCTTTAAAATCGGAAACAAAAAAGGGTTTTATTCCTTTTTCTTCTGCATATTCTACGATCGCTTTACCAATCGGATGTTCAGAAAAAAATTCAATAGAGGCTGCAATCTTCAAAGTTTCTTCTTTGGAAAAAGAATCATTTAAGGGTATAACATCAGTAAGTTCCAGTTTTCCTTCGGTAAGAGTACCTGTTTTATCAAAAGCAAACACTCTTATTTTGTTTAATTCTTCAACGTAACTTCCTCCTTTTATTAAAACGCCATTTTTTGCGCCATTTGTTATCCCGGAAACGATGGATACGGGTATAGAGATAGCCAAAGCACAAGGGCAAGAAACCACAAGGAGTATGAGGGCTTTATAGAACCAATCCTTAAAATCTTTATCAAAAAGCAAGACTGGGATCGTTGCAACAAAAAAGGCAAATAATATGACTATAGGCGTATAGTATTTAGAAAACTTCTCTATAAATCGCTCAGCAGGAGCTTTTCTCATTTGAGCTTCATTAATTAACTTAGAAATTTTAGAAAGCATTGTCTCATCTGACTTTTTACTAACAGAAATCTCGAGAAAACCTTCACAATTAAGGGTTCCCGCATAGACCTCATCGCCGACAGTTTTAGCTACAGGAATCGATTCGCCGGTAATAGGGGCCTGATTTATGCTTGAATAACCCTCAATAATAACACCATCTAAAGGAATTTTTTCACCAGGACGCACGACAATTATATCCGTAGAGTTTACATCGTGAACATGTACTGAAAGCTCCTTACCGTCTTTTTTCACAGTAGCGGTTTCAGGAGCAAGTTTTATCAGAGATTCTGTCGATTTTTTTTGCTTTTCTGCGGCATATTCTTCTAAAAATTCGGCACCATAAAACAGTAAAAGAACAGCGGCTCCTTCCTCAGGATGCCCAATTAAGAAGGCGCCAACAGAGGCCAAAGTCATGAGAAAATTTATAGTAACATGCCCATTAAACAGGGATGTGATGCCCTTTATCACTATTTCATGGCCAGAAATTAGAGCAACGCTAAAAAAGAAAAGCAACGCTAAAAATTCTTCTTTTAAGAAAAAATCAATCATCAAACCTATGAAAAGAAGTATCCCTGAAGAGATTAAAACAATCAAACCTTTTTTCTTCCAAAAAGGAAAGACCTCCTCAGGAAAATCAAGGATACAAACAGGGCAAAAATCCTCTCTGGAACCCATATCCTCGTGAGAACTCATTAAACACCAACCAGATCCTTAATATAGACGTAAAAAGTCGCACTTTCCACGGAAAAATTAAGATTTTAAAATATATTAATTTTGGTTAATAAAATATAGCTAATAATTATGTAAGGTAGAAGATAAGATAAAGTTTTTTAAAATTAGATAAATAGGCATATTATGTTTATCTATTTTTCAAGGTGTTGAATTTTGAAGGATTATATGGAGGATATATGGATAGAAGAAGAGGCAAAAAAAGTTGAAGATCATTTGTATCAAAGGAAAGGATTAAGGATCCCTATCCAAGATATTTTAAACCATATCTTAATTGGCTTTTTAGAGTGGGATGAAGAGAAAATTTTGGGAAATTTTAAAGAGTTAGAAATTCTTTTAAAAGGAAACGGTTTCCCTGAAGATGGTTTAGGGATAAGGGAGGTGCTTTATCCTTTAGGAAAAATTATTGGTAAGATAATGTTGATGAAAAAAGAAGAAAGCAAAGGGCAAAAAATCCTTTCAAACATCCTTAACAATAGTAGGCCTGAGATGCGATGTGTTGGATGTGTAGCCCTTGGAGAAACAGGAAAAAAAGACCTTGAAGCAGTAATACCTTACATGTATAAGCTTGCAATGGATGAAGACTGGAGGGTAAGGGATTTTATAGCAAGGGTACTTGATGAGGAGATAGGAAAAGCTTATCCTGAGCAACTCTTTAACATGATGAAAGCATGGGCAAAAGACAGAAATGAAAAGATTAGAAGGGTGTCTACTCAAGCCCTTTTAAGCTATGGTTGGAAAGACCCTGAGCCGATTTTGGAGCTTATGAAACAACTGCTTCACGATGAAAGTTTATACGTTAGAAAGGGTGTTTATTATTGTTTGCAAACGATAGGAAAAGATCAAAATTTGCTTTTTAGTGATGTTAGGAGGGAAAACCCAGGAATAGTTTTTAAAGCATTAAAAGAGTGGATAAAAGAAGACCATCCCTATACACACTGGATTATAGCTAAAACTTTAAGTGAACCTACATGGACCAAGCTATTTTGGTGGGAAGTTTTAGAAGTTTTAAAAAGCATAGTAGAAAGGGGAAGAGAAGAACTTCATGAAACTGTTTTTGAAACGATAATGAGTATTTTTAAGTATAATGCACATAAAGTTTTTCGGACGCTTAAAGAGTGGACAATCAGCCCTAACAAAAATGTCCAGAAAGTTGGCGATAGGACAATACACGAAATTAATGTGCGGAGTATAAGGTGTCATGAAATAGCAGCAGTATGAGGAAGAAAATAAACAAGGAGGATTAAAAATAGTGGAAAAGGAAAGTAAAAAAGATAGTGATGAAATAAGTGTGAATCTTTTATCAGAAATACGGGAAGGAGTAAAAGCGAAAGATAAATCAACAAGAATAAAAAGCGCTGTAAAATTGAAAGAAATCGTGTTTAAAAGTAAAACTTTGGCAGAAAGCGCGCTACCTATTATTTTTAAGCTTTTAAAGGATGAAGAATGGGAAGTGCATGAAAATGCCTGTGAGTGTTTAAATGAAATTCTTTATATTTACCCTGAGATTTTAAAGGATGAAGTTTCAAGGATTATTTGGATGATTAGGGATGGAGGATGGTATTCCCAGTCATGGTATTCTGATTTTTCGCGCTCTTTAGATGATTGGGTGGAAGTGAACGAGGAAGGAGCGAAAGAAGCGTTACCAGCGTTAATAGAACTAACAGAAAAGGGAGACAGTGTTGTAAGAAGGGGGGCGGCTATAGCCTTAGGAAAAATAATTAAAAGGAGCCCAGAAAAGATGAAAGAGGTTTTGCCGACATTAATGAAGCTTTTAAATGATGATGATGAAAGCGTGAGGATATATAGCGCTCTCGCTTTAAGGAAAGCAGTAAAGGCAATTCCTGAAATAGTGCAGGAGATAGAGAAACATTTAAAGAGCGAAGATGAAGCTGTTTTTAAGAGCGCAATAATTTCGTTAAGTGATATAATAAGGAATGTTGGGCCACAAATAATTGATCCTGGGATTCGAAAAAGACTTATTTCAACTTTTATAAGCTTTTTAGAGAATAGGGATGTGGAGGTGCGAAAAAACGTTATTTTAGCTTTGGGAGATATTCTAGAAGTAGAAACAGAGGTGTTAGAGGAGGTCATACCAACATTAATTGAGAGAATAGAGGCCAAAGAGTGGGAAGAGAGACATAGTGTAAGCCAAGTTCTACGAACTAGAATAAGAAGAAACAAAAAATCGATGGAAAAAATTTTACCCTATCTCTTAGAGATGGGGAGAAAGCCCTCAAAGGAGGTAAGAAGAGAAATAGTCGTAATGCTTAAAGAGGTTGTAGTAAAAGGAGGTAAACCACTAGAAAAAAGTTTACCATTACTACTAGAATTGGCAAAGGATAAAGATCCTGTAGTAAAGTTTGAAGCAATTACTACAATAGAAAAAATTCCTCCAGATCACATAAAAATATTAAAGGCATATTTCCCCAAACTTGAACAAATAATGATCGAAAATAAAAATCAAAAAATAAGAAAGATATTTTCCTTAATTAAAGAAAAAATAGATGAAAACAAAATCTAAAGAGTTATTGGTATTGTAAGACTAGTTTTACGTTTTATTCCCAACCTTTAAATTATTTTATAATTATTAAAGGCCTTATTTTTAAGGAAATGAAAACATTTTTGAAGAATATTAAGCGAGAATTAGGTTAAAATTTTAAGTTTAAGGGGTAAAACTTGAAAAGGGTAAGGTATCTTCGGTTAGTTAGTTGTCCCGCCCCAAAATATTTTCTGACCATGGTTAAGTTAGCAAGAGCGGCATGTAAGGTTTTGACCGAAGAGTTTGGAATAAAGTTTCTCCTTGAATGTTTCAATGACCCTTTTTGGTTTCAGGCCTTTGCATGTCTTTTGGGTTATGAATATGATAGTAGTGGTTCAACAACTGTTATTACTGCAGCACTTAGGGAAGCCTTAAACCGTGAAACCCATGGTGTGATTTTAGTAGGAGGAAAGGGAAAAACTAGCAAAAAAGTGCCACAAGAACTTCAGAATTTAACTTTGCTTTTGGCTCTAAATCAGGAAGGCTTTACCCAGTCAAAACAAAGGATATGATAAAAACAGCTAAAATCTTAGAAAGAGCTGTTGAAAAAGCAAAAATAGATGAAAAGAATAAAATTAGAAGTCTAGAAAGATTAAGGCAATTCATAAAATAGAGAAAAAATTAGGAACGATTAAGGCTTTGAAAAAAGAAAACCAAAATAAAAAATAAGTTAAAGTGGGGGAGAGAGCATAAATTCGGAAAAGAATATTTTCAACATAGAGAGAGGGGATGAAAAAAGATTGTCAAGGAATAGCGCGATTGTAAATTTAAACTATAAAACTAGGAATTAAAAAAGAGATTTTGAGGGAGCTTGGGCTTAAAACAAGAGAAAAGAATAGAATCTTGGTGATTAAAGTGGTAAAGAAAGAAGTCTTTGTAACTGCTCTAGTGGTACTTTCTTTAGTGAACTCCATGGCAAAACACCCAATGAGAGCAAATCCTTCGCAGCCGCTTTACCCATGCGTGCCTTAAAGGTCTAAAAAATGCAAAAGAAGCAAGAAAAAACAAACTCCTCATTTCTTTTTTTAACTTTTAACACTGTTTTTTTAAGTTAGCGGATTTTTTGAGGGATATATATGCCTTTAAAGATCAAAATAGAGGACAAATATGACGCAAAAAGTCTAAGTTTTAAAGAACTTATAGATTTTTTAGAATTAGATTATAAGAACATAAACTTAGAAAAAGAGGCATATGAAACGTTTTTAAAAAATTTTGAAAACGAGTTTCCTCAAATCTTTGAAATGATAAGGAAAACATCGGAATCTTCCGATATTTTCATCGAGAAGGTAAGGAAAATAGCAGAAAAAATAACGGGAAAAGAACTTGAAAGAATAAACAATATCCTTAAATTTTTAAACCTTTCGGGAGTGATGGAAAAAGTCGTAGAAATAGTGCATGCGGGGGAAGAAGGGCAATAAGGGACGGTTTCCATGAGCGAAAAAATCTTGTTTTTACAGCCTCCAAAGATGGTAAGAGGAGACTTAAACACTGGCCCAGTGCTTTTTCCTATAGCATTAATAAACATAGCCTCCTACCTGAAACACCATTACAAGGACATAGAAATAAAAATCGATCAATTTTCTAATATAGCTGTAATTGATGAGCCTTTAAAAAAACTAGGGATTTTAATCGATCATCTGGAAAAACTTCTCACGGAAAATAATAACTACTCCATGATAGGAATATCTTGTTACAGTACGTTGGCATATATTCCCTCAATATTGGTAGGTTTTATAACGCGAGCACTAAAGCCTGAAACCAAGATTGTTGTAGGAGGAATACACCCAACAGCGATGCCGAAAAATTTCTACGACATAACAAACATTGAACTAAGAACTTTAAAAGGAGAAAACATAAAGTTTCCTGAAAAAATTTTTGAATATGTAGAGGAGATAGAAAAGAAGAGGTATCATGTTTTTGATTATGTTATCAGGGGAGAAGGAGAACATGCACTATATGAGCTAATGAAAAAGGGAAAAAGACCAGAAAACACAACCACTTTAAATAGTACCCCTCTCACTGAGGAGGAAATGAACGCTATAGAATACCTTTGGGGACTTGCAGAACCGTTGAAAGATAAAGGTAAAACAAGCTACCCTGTGATCGTTAGCAGAGGATGTCCCCAGGGTTGTAAATTTTGCGGAAACTTGCCAAAAAAATGGCGAGTACTCTCACCAAAAAAAGCGATAAAAATACTTCGAGAGATAGTTAAGGAATATTTGCCAGATAGGATCGACTTTTCAGACGCGTTTTTTGGCTGTAAAAAAGAATGGAAAAATAAGTTTTTAGAACTTCTGGAGAAAGAAAGAACTCAAAATGAATTTTATTGCGAGACACGGGTTGACTATACATCCGATAAAGATTTAGAAAGATATCTAAAACTAAATTTTGCCCAAGTAGACTTCGGTATTGACGGAGTAAGTAAGCGGATGGCGAAAATCATGGGAAAAACAAGAGACCCAGAAAACTACATCAAAAGAGCAGAAGAAACAGTTAAAAAAGCAGAAGAAATAGGGTTGCCTATCGGATGCGCGCTTATTTTAGGCTTTCCAGGAGAAAACGAGGCCTCGCTTCAAGAAACGTTAAAGTTCATAAGCTTAAACCAGAAACCTTCTATCACTAGTTATTACATTAACCAATATACCCACTATCCAACAACGATGATCTTTGGAAAAGAAAAATATTATGAGAGAAGATATGGTACGATTTTTCATATGCCTCCTGAACCTTGGAAAATTCTCACTACAAAAACGGTTGCAATCATGGGGCACATATCTCCAAGCAAAGAACTAACTTATAAAAAATTAGTAAAAACGGTGCTGAAACTCAAAATATACGAAGCAAGCAATAGAGCAGATAGGTGAACTACTCCTCCCTAGCGGAAGGAGTTCCCTGTTTCAACAACTGAACTTGCCGGGATTTCTCTCGGTAGAGGTTCTGTCTGCAGGCGTAAATTCGGACAGGCCCTGCCCTAACACTTCTAAACCTTTTTTCAAGACTACAAAAAAGGCGAAATCATAGTCTCTATCAATTTCTAACCCGCAGATGAGGGATATAGGAAGGAATCTATGTTAAAAACAAGCCAAATTTTGGTTAAATTTTTACTTCTAAGTTTTTTTTATTACTGGGATACGAAAAATAAAAGTAAAGTAGGGAATTTTTAATTGAAAACGTATTTTACGAAAGCTAAATTTTAAAAAAATAAAAAAGAGGGTTTAAAAGACATTACTAGATTAGGTTTTCAAAATAAAAGCATTTAATCGGAAATGAAAGGCCAAAAAATAAGCTAAAAGGTCTTGTTTAAAGATTAAAAATTAAAGAGGCTTAAAGAGTGAGTGAAAGCACTAAAGAATTGATCAGAAAAGGATTAGAATTCCAAGAACTGGGAAAAATGAAAGATGCGCTAAAATGTTTTGACAAAGCGTTAAAAACAGACTCAAACTCGGTAGAGGCTCTTATAAACAAGGGCAACACGTTAATTGCCATGGGAAAAGAAAAAAAAGCTTTGCCCTATTTCTCCAAAGTATTAGAAATAGACCCAGAAAATCTTGAAGCATTAACAAATAAAGGACTAGTGTTAGCGATCATGGGAAAACCAAAAGAAGCATTAGAACATGCGGAAAAAGTCTTAGAAAAAGACCTAAAAAGCGCAAAAGCATGGTTTACAAAAGGCCTCTCACTCCACCTATTGGGGAGGGATAAAGAAGCTTCAGAATGTTTAAGACAAGCAGTTCAAATAGATCCAAGCTATTATGGACACATGATGAGCCTAATTTAACAAATCAAAAACTACACAGGGCACAAACAATTTAAGTGGTAGTCAAGGAAATAGGGGATTAAAATGAATGAAATAGAAAGAACAGCAGAAGATCTCGTCGAAAAAGGAATAGAAGAGTATGATAAAGGAAGAATAATTGAAGCTATAGAGTGCTTTGACCAAGCAATAGAAACTGAACCTCGTTTGATAAAAGCCTGGAAATTAAAAGCAGTAGTGATGCGTTCCCTCGGAAAAACAAAAGAAGAACTTAGATGCTATGAAAAAGCCCTAGAAATAGACCAAAAACAGCCAGAAATATGGTACTGGAAAGGTTTAATACATTATACAAAAGGCGAAATTGAGAAAGCTAAAGAGAGCTTAAAGAATGCTATAAAATTCAAACCAGACTTCACGGAAGCAATGTTACAGCATGGAAACGTTTTGTGTTGTATGAAAAACCCAAAAGAAGCTTTAATATATTACGATAAAGCCCTAGAAATAAATGAAAACTTTGAAGATGCATGGTATTGTAAAGGGGTAGCATATAACATGCTTGGAATGAAAGAAGAAGAGATTAAAAGCTACAATAAAGCCCTAAAAATAAACCCAAAACATATACAATCATGGATAAACAAAGGAGAATTTCTAAGAAGAGAGGGGGATATAGAAAAAGCGATAGAATGTTTCGACAAGGCCATAGAGATAGACCCAAACTTTGCAGAAGCATGGTACAACAAAGGAAGAGCCCTAGAAGAATTAGGAAAAACAAAAGAAGCAGATGCATGTATTATGCATGCCTTCAAGCTAAATCCAACCCTCCTCTATTACGTCTTTCAAGAATACGGATAAAAATGAAGGAAAAATAAAATGCAAGAAAAAGACAACCAAGAAGAAGCATGGCAATTATTGGAAAAAGGAGGACTTAAAGAAGCCTTAAAACTTTTTGGAAAAGTGTTAGAAAAAGACCCAGAAAACGCAAAAGCATGGTTTGGAAAAGCGATAACTCAAAATGAACTAGAAGAAACAGGAGAAGCGATAAAAAGCTTCAAAGAAGTCATAAAAATAGAACCCCAAAATACAGCAGCATGGATGAACGTCGCAATCTTATTGGATGAAATAGGAATGCCAAGAGAAGCGATAAAATGCCTTGAAAAAGTCCTAGAAATAGATCCAAAGGATGTAGAAGCATGGTATAATAAAGGGGTAATTCACGGGGCTATTGGGGAGATTGAAAAAGCGCTTGAATGTTTTGACAATACCCTTAAAATAGAGCCAGCATACATAAAAGCGTTAGTAAACAAAGGAGCAGCTCTAAGGAGGTTAGGAAATCCAAAAGAAGCGTTAAAACTCTTCGAAAAAGCCCTTACAATAAAGCCAGAAAGTCCAAAAATCTTGTACAATAAAGGATTAACATTAGAAACTATGGAAAAAACAGAAGAAGCCCTTAAATGTTTTGAAAAATTATTAGAAATAGACCCAGAAAATGCGGAAGCACTGTATAGAAAAACAATAATTCTTAAAAAGGAAGGGAAAAAAGAAGAAGCGTTAAAACTCTTCGAAAAAGCCCAAAAAATAGGCAAAAAACTCGGATAAAAACCAAACTGTCTTAAAACTAAAAAAACGAAAAGGTGTGGAAAGGTAGAAATTTTAAGGTATTTCTAAAAGAGATTCTGTAGATTTTACCCCCTCTATACTGTTAATTTTTATAACAATTTGAACCATAGAGACTGAGTCAGGCGTTTCTGTAAAAACAACAGCATCCCATTGACCAAAGACTAAAAAAGCAACTTTTACTTTATCTATCTGTTTTATAGCTTCAAAAGCTTGAGGGACCATCCCAGATTTAAACCTTACAAGAATACAACCTTTAGTCATTCTTATTCCCCTGGAACCTCCACTAAAGTTTCAACACGTTTTACACCAAGGATATCGTGAGCTTTCAAAACAAGCTCACCTACAGACTTTAAATCCTTTAACTCTAACAAAACCACTATATCAAAACGACCAGTACAAGTAAAAGCTTCTTTCACGCCTTCAAGTTTTTCAAACTCTTTTATAACCTTCTTAAAAACCCCACCTTCACACTCAACAAGCATACAAGAATACAAGATCAAAAACCACCCTCAAAAAAAACAATTTAGCTTCTTATTTTAAGACCAATAAGATTTAAGATTTTCGAACCGAAAAAATTTTCCACAGGAGAAAAAATGCTATAAAAATTACTATTACGCAAAAAAATTTCAGTTTCACCATAATAATAGATTGACAAGATGATTAAATTAAAAACTATTATCAAAATAAACTTTTTAAATGAAATGAAATCATACAAAAAAAGATATAAACTTTTTATGCTAATTTTAGACGCCTGATGGTCAAAAAGAAAAAAAACACACAAAAGAACTGTAAAAAAAGAGTGGTGATTAAAAAATGGCAAATGTAAAAACATGGCATTCAGACGAGTTAGATATTGATATAATGATCGATTACGACAAATGCGAAGGTCACGCTGAATGTGTAGATGTTTGTCCTGAAGACATATACGAACTTGTAGAAGGAAAAGCGGTACCCAAAAACATCGACGACTGCACAGAATGCTGCAAATGCGTAGACGCTTGCCCCACAGAAGCAATCGAACACAGTTCCTGTTAAAATAAACGAAAGAAGCTCAAAAAAAGGGGGTTATAACCCTTATTTCCCCCCTTTAATTTCTTCAAATTTTTCAACTAAAAAACACAGGATAATGAATGAAATAAATAAACAGATTAATATCGAAGATTCCAAGGATTATGCCAATTTTTCCCGTCGTATTTCCTCGTTCTAGAGCTTTTTCTCACCGCCAAATAATGAGAGAATCCAAAATTATTCCAGAAATAATAGAGATAAGATCTATTATGTCTAAGGTCACGCTAATCATTGCAGCTTTCTTACCTTTATAATAATTCTCTTTTTTTTCCATATATTTTCAAATTTAATAAAGGACTTAATAAATAAAACTTTACCTTTCAAACCATTCTATCCATTTTAAAAGCGAATAAGGACTTAACTTTTAAAATAAACGTATAAAAATATAAACAAAATATAAACAAAATATAAACAATTTCTTCCTATTTTTTGTTCTTTTGGATGGTGTTTTAATGACTTGGTGGCAATCCTTTGAAGAATTCGACATAAGAAACCCACCGCCGCAATTTGCAGAAAAACTAAAAGAGTTATATGGCCATAGAAGGATGGAAAAATTTTTTTCACAGTATAAAAAACCCTTAAAAACGATTAAAGACCTAACAGAAGGCGTTAAAAATTGCTTTAAAAGTTCCTTCTTCGAAAAGAAAATAGAATGGAATCAAATCCCAGGTAAAAAAGAAGGGTGCAAAGAGCTCTTAGTAATCCTGTGTAACAAAGAAAGATTTCCCGAAAGAATAATAGACGGACTAGAACTAACCATAAAATGCCAAAAAACTAAAGAAGAAGTCAAAGAAATCGTCATATTACCCACATCCTGGAGCAACGAATCCGAATACAGACTAAGGGTAATAATCCCCCAATTTTTCCAAGTAGGAGTCACAGCAATCTTCATAAAATTCCCAATAACCTCAATCATGAGAGGATTTGTCCGAACAAAAACAAGACAAAGACCGTTCAACTTTTAAAAAAACAAAAAAAGTTGTCAACAAAAAACTAACATGAAAAATTAAAAAGCGTATTGCGATTATGCAAATTAATTATTAAATGTCAATAAGATTTTTTCTCCTCTCTAATAGTACTTCTTGTTTTAACACCTACCCCCCTATCAAAACTTAACAACTCCTCAGCCGAAAGAAACGACGTACCCACGCCTACCAAACGATCACTTTTATCAACAATTAAAACTTCCTCCTTTGGACGTATCTTAGGATCACAATTCTCAACAAATTTCACAAAAACAGAACGACCAGCCCTTATAAAAGAAATCACCTCATCATCACCCACCACAACACGTCTCTTCGGATAATCTAGAACATTTTTCAACAATTCAGCACAATAAACAGAAGGAATAAAGAGTCCATCCATCCTTAAAACCCCTAAAAGATTTTCTTCATCATAAATCTCCTTAATCTTACCAGTACGCTTACTCAACCTAACAAAAACATTCTCCCCAAAAATATCACCAGCAGGATAACCAAACTGAAAATTCAACAAACCCTTAAGATCCAACAAATAATCCCATGCAGAACCCCCCGCTTTCTTTCCCTTATTTTCTAGTCTTAAAGATTTAACAAAACCCCTAACACTTGAAACATCATAAAGCACCTTGATATCATAATAATAACTACCAAAACGATCTAAAAACACTCCAAACTGCTCCTCCATTTCCTTATAAATCAAAACATCGTTTCGCACAAAAACATTCTGAGAAACAGGATAAACATTCTCAAGTTCCAAAGGAACGCAAACAAAAGGAGTCATAACAGCAAAATGAATATCCTTAGTATTCCAAACATTATAAAATTTTGAAAAAGGCTTAGACTCAGAATAAGGAAGAACAACCAAAGATCTTCCCTTTTCTGGTCTATAATTTTCATAAAAACGATGCCTAAAAGAACTAACTTCAGTCCTCAAAAAAGACTCCTGCCCAGAATAAAAAAAAGCGCTTTTCTTAGTTACAGGATCAAAACGTTCCAGCTCGGGATACAGCTTAAAAACATTAAAAGCCTCTAACAAACGAGGATGCGACCTCGCACGCTCCTGCACCAACTCCCACAACCATCCCTCACGAATAGCCTGACGAACAAGCCTTAATTCCTCAAAACTAACATAAAGATTATGCCGAGCCAAAAACCGCTCACGCTCATCCTTATCAAAACGTCTAACCTCCTCAGGAGTAGTATCAACACAAAGAGGGCAAGAGCAAGGGAATTCATCCAGCTCAGCCAAATAATACGTTCCATGAACACTCATATATCTGCCCTTTTGAGCATAAAGAGCATAAGCAGCAGAATCAAAAAAATCACAACCAATAGCAACAGACAAAGAAAAAAAGGAAGGCAATCCAATACCAAAACCATGCAAAGGTCTATTAAAAGGCAAACTAAACCTCGCAGACAACAACTGCTCACAAACCACGCCAAACTCATAAGCCTCAAGACGCGTCACCAAAGAACCCACACAATAAACATCAAAACCCAAACCACCTACCTCTTCAGCACAGTAAGAAACAAGATCAGGATAAACACCCCCCTGAACAGGGCAAGCCCAAAAAATCTTAGAATCTCCAGTTAACTCCTTACACTCCTTAGCTCTCTCGATCGTATCAAAAACAGTCCTCTCAGCCTCTACATAACCCACATCCCCCGTAGGAGCATCCAAAAAAATCCCAACATCAGGATTAATCTTCTCCTGAAACAAAACAATCTCCCGATTACTAACCTCCAACTCCTTACCCCTCATCGCCTGATAAGCACCACTATCAGTAAAAACAACCCCTCCAAAATCCAAAAACTTGTGAATACCCTCAGCCTCCGCCCTCTCCCTCAAATCCTTATTCCTCCAAATAATATAAGCATTAGTAATCAAAACCTCCGCCCCAAAATCCTTCTCTAACTCCTGTGGAGAAACAATCAAACGATTGGGATTAATAACAGGTAACAAAGCAGGAGTCCTAACAACCTTTCCGTTAACCACAAACTTACCAAACCTACCACCAACATCCTTTCGAACAACCTCAAAAACACACAAAACCAAAAAACCCCCAAAAAATCAAAAAACCACAATTAATCCGTCTTAAAAATACGCAAAAACACCAAATAAACCTAACCTAAAAAAGCAAACAGAAAAAGAAAATGCA
>JAEOSI010000158.1 GCA_016840425.1 Candidatus Wukongarchaeum yapensis | reverse complement strand
TAGATCTACCGAGTTTCTTAGTTCTCGAACGGCTTGAAGAACAAACCTCATATGATCTTGAGCCATTTCTAAAAGTCTGCGTTCCTCCGTAGAAGAAAATGTTGAAGCACGATACATCAACCATCACAATCCTTGATCTTTTCCTGCAAAAACTATTTTTTTTCCTTTTCGTTTTTTCATTTTTTAGATTGGTTTAACTAAAAACAAATTTTTATAATCATTTTTAAACCTTGAGTGTTTTAAAATCATAAAACATTAACGGCTATAAAAAGTTTAATAACTACCCATTTTCGGGGTTATCTTAATAAGCGATGGCTTAATAAAATTGAAAGAGAAGGGAAAACTTATTTTAGAGATTTTTGCGATAATTTTTTGCGCAATTAGACCAACTATTCTGGGACTCGTAATATCCACAAGATTAGAGATGAGATTAATAACGGTGTAAAGAGGAATATTGGTTGCAAGTTCTTAGATCTATTTTCATCAGTAAAGAGCTTTTTAGCCTTTATTTTGCTACTTTTGTCATGAGAGCTGCTGCTTTTCTTTGCATAGCAGTTCTTGGAAGTAAAAAATTTTTAGATACTGATGCGTTTATTCTTGCGGTCATAGTGGCTATGTATCCTGCCTCTGAGCTTTTGACTGTGATGTTTTTCGGCGTCTTAGTTGACGTAAAAGGACGGAAGCCGATCCTTGTTTTTGCCCATGGTCTTACTGCTTTGGCAGCATTTTTATTCATTATTACAAATCATCTCTTATGGTTAGGTATGACGACGGCTATTTTTGGCGTAGGAGCTGCTGCTAAAGTTACTTCCACTTTGACCCTTGTAGCGGACTATTCCACGATAACTGACAGGGCTAAAAACATGGGTCTTTTTGACATAGTTACGCTTGGAGGACTGGCTTCAGGCTACATTTTCGGCGTAGTATTGCTAAACTTTTACGAATTTGACCCTATCTACTGTTTTCTAATCGCTACACTAGTTGTCCTTATAAGCGTTGTAATAGTTCAACTTTTTGTCAAAGAAACAAAGAAAGTAGATTATGGTGGTGAGGGAAAAGAAAAGCCTAAATATACGGACATGTTTCAAACAGTGCTTAAAGATAAAAGGATTAAAAAATTGCTTCCTGTTTATATCCCTGTGATATGTATTTACGGTCTTGTGATAACTTTTACAGAACGCATAATAGAAGAGGGAGACAGTGTAACAAGCGGAGCTGCGATAAAAGTATTAGGTGTTGTAGGCATAGCCTTGATAAGTTCCCTTTTAATCATGGGTAAGGCTTCAGATATTACGGGAAAAAGAAAACCTTTCATAATAGTGGGCTTGTTCTGTTTTGGGGCTTTAGCCATCCTCTTAGTCCATTATCGGGAAAATATAGGAGATCTTTGGTCAATTTGGCCTGTAGTATTCCTAATAGGGTTTGGAGCTGGAGCTTTTCCCCCAGCAATACTAGCATACCTTGCAGACATAACAGAACACCAGACACGGGGAACAAGTTTTGGCATATACAGCCTGATCCTTGGAACAGGATTGATAATAGGACCTCTTTCTGGGGGAATAGCGTTGGACACTTATGGCATGAAAGGTTTCATGGTTTTAATAGGCATCCTTGTCACTTTTGCTGCCCTCGCGGCAACAAGGCTCCCAGAAACAAGATTTTTAGAAGAAGAAAAGCTTTTAGATCATGCGATAAAATCTCCTTGAAAAAAGAAAAAGGAGAAACTTGGGGGAAAGCCTTAGAGTTTTTTGTTTTTAAACAAAATTGTGGATGTTTTCTGCATATTTTACCATTAATTCGGCGATTTTCTCAGGTTTTATAGCGCATATCTTGTAATTGCCGAAAAGTTCAAGGGAATGTCGTTTTTTCCGCTGAAACTCGTAAATTCGTGGGTTTCTACGTCTTGTAAAAGGGCTTCAAAGGAACGTCTAAGTTTCTGGGGGGAAATGATGGTGTAAGAGAGGTTATCTTTTAAAAAACCTTTTTTGCTGGTTTTTAAGGGGTCTAAACGGAGCTCTAGGCGGAGATCTATCTCACCAAAAACCTCAAAAAAACCGTTTAACCTTCTTTCATACTTTTTGTGAGAAGGAGCATAATGGTGTCCTGTTCATGAGGCGTCATGGTAAACCTATCCTTTAGGGATAGTTTCCATCACCACCTACCAACCCAGACCTTGGTAAGAAATAATTGGGCAAACTATCTTTAATAAATTGTGCCTCTTTTGACGAAACAAAATGAGGATAAAATGTCTAAGTTTTGCCTCTTCTTTTAAAGGTTTAGGGGCAAGAATCTAAGGGTTTTCTTTTGAGGTATTCATGTATTATTTCTGCTGTTTTTTCGGGTAAAATACTGCACACTCTATGATCATTAAATACTTCGGCGCCTCCAACGATCTGCACGGGTATTATATCTATAAGCATATGCAAGGGTGAAGCATACCCTACAAACTGTTGCCTTAAGAGTATGTTTCGATCCCAGTATATTTTAAGCTGGGGACCAAAATCTTTAATGAAATATGATAAGCCCCAGTTCACCTTTCTTAAAATATCTGCCAAGAGTAGTATTTCATGGTCATTTAACTGGATTAAGGTTGAGACATGTTTTTTTGGAATTATTCTTATGTGGCCGTCTCTTTCAGGGGCATATTCAGCTAAAGCGGTCCAGCATTCATTCTCTTCTATTACGCGTTCTTCTATGTGTAACTTTTGACCGAGATAATCAGATTCTATATCCTTGTTTGCATAATGACAACCTAAACAGGAAATGGGATTATCCTTTCTTTGTTCTTCAAAGGCTACAAGAAAGCTTTGCACCTTTGAGCCTTGACCGTGCTCATTAACGTTTATAAAACTTTGAGAGTGGAGGTGTGGTATGCTTGCCCCTGCTCTGGCCCCTATATTCATGAAGGTGTACTGGGATAAAAGAAAGGGAATTGACTTATCTTCAAAATAAGATATGATCGAATTAAGAGAGCTTACCGTGGTTGATATTAAAGCTGCTAGTTCTTCTACAGGTACAAGTTCAATATGTTCATAATGTTTGGTTAATAAATGCACTAAAGGAATGCCGTAGGGAATATCTTTTTCTCCGGTGTCTTCAATAGGAGGCTTTAACACGCGTGCGAAAGGGGAATAGAGGTTTATTATGGTAACTGCTTTATACTCCTCTAAGGATTCTTTAATGGGGGTAGTGGAATAGGGATCTTGGAAGGGTTCTTTATCCTTTGTTACTACTATGGCTGGAAGAAGACCCCGCACTATCCGGCAGAAAACATCGTTACTTTCAGAAACTGGAGGATGAGTGTATAAGGGCTCATCCGAGGAGACGGTCTCAAAAGGTCTTTGGGCCCTAATCGGAGATATCATTGACCTATGCCCTACTTTAGCCCCATAACGGTCCACTATGGTACGAAAAGAATCCCAACGCTCTTCAGGACAACGATCGAGCCTACGAAAGATTCCCCAAGACCCTTCAGGAATCTCATCATCTTTTGTTACATTAGCCATATACCCACCCACATTTATAATTTAAAGGAAAAAAACAACGAACAATCTTAACAAGCTAATTTTTTAACTTACTATATTATTGAGATTTTTTAAATCAAAAAGATATTGATATTAAGTTCTATTATAAGGATATTAAAAAGTGGAAAAAATTTGTCTCTTTTAAGTTTTATAAGGTATTTATATGCCTAGATAGGCATCTACTTCTCTTGGAATTGTTTGAACTATTTTTGGGATTTTTCCTGTAGTGCCTATGTGGTCTCCCCTTATTATTAAGATGCCTCGAATCATTGAAAAACATTCACCGTATTTTAAAGCGGTTTCTATTGAAGTTTTTTCTTCGTTTCCTTTAACTTTTAGACCTATAGTGGTGGCTGCTCCGTCAGCGATACCAGCATTTTCTGCAAAAACTATGCAGGCATCCGCTTTTCCAATCCTTCCCCTTCCGAACCATGAACTGTTACCCAAACCTAAAGGAAGATCGTCTCCCGTGATTAAAAAACCTATTTTACCGCTTAAAGATGAGCTGGGACCTGCATACACCCCGATAACGAACTCATGATCGCCGAAAGCGCAAAGTTCTCCACCATTCTCTACCAAGCCAAACTTCGCACCCTTTTTTTCCATAGCTTCAAGACCAATATCCGCTAAAACTCCTGCTACCGCAGCCATGGGACCGATGCCAAAAGGTTTCGTTGCAGTATACATAAGACGGGCAGATCGGGGCGCATCAGGTCTAAGGTTTAGAGGTGTTAGAGCCGAAACAAATTCCGGATTTATTTCAGCATATGAGTCTAAAATCCTTCTTTCTTTGATTATTGTGTTTATGGCGTGATCGATTGCGCGGAGGCTTGAACCTTTTATTATTCCCTTTGTCTCTTTGTATTGGTATCTTTTAGAGAACACGTGACTTTTTTTGTATTCTATTTTTTTAGATTTCATGGGTATTACGCCTATTTTTATGATGTTTTGAAACATTTAAATAAATGGATACATTTTTTGTTATTTTCTCTTTTTTAGGGATGTTAGAGGCTTTATGAAAGATTTATAAAGTATGAATATTATTCCTTTAAAGCTATAAAAATATTGTTAAAATATGATTGGTGGTAATATACTTGAGTCAAGAGTATGAAAAAATAAAAACATACGATGAAATAAATGAGAAGATTCGTGAAGGCAACATAAACGTTGTAACCGCTGAAGAAATGGTTGAAATAGTCAGGGAATTAGAAGCAGATGAAGCCGTAAAAGAGGTTGATGTAGTGACTACAGGAACCTTTGGAGCCATGTGTAGTTCAGGAGCGATGATAAACCTTGGTCATTCAGACCCTCCGATAAAGATTGATAGAGCGTGGATAAACGATGTAAAAGTAAGTCATCCAGGGGCAGCGGTAGATCTGTACATTGGAGCAACCCAGATGAGTGAAACAAGACCTTTTGAATACGGGGGAGGTCACGTCATAGAAGACCTCATTGCTGAGAAAGAAGTGGAGTTAAGGTCAATAGGTTACGGAACAGATTGTTATCCAAGAACCCGGTTGAAAATAGAAATAACAAAAGACGACCTGAACCAGTTTATCCTCCTTAATTTTAGGAACGCTTACCAAAAATATAATGCGGCAACTAACGGCACAGATAAGACTATTTACACCTATATGGGAAAACTACTGGCGAACTACGGAAATGCTACTTTTTCAGGATCAGGCGTTCTGTCACCCTTATCCAATGATCCAGACTACGAAATAATAGGCTTAGGAACAAGAATATTCTTAGGAGGAACTCAGGGATACGTTATCGGTGAAGGAACTCAGCACGACCCAAAGAAAGGTTTTGGCACAATAATGGTCAAAGGAGACGCTAAAAAAATGAGTACTGAATACATAAGGGGAGCATGTTTCACAAAGTATGGTACAACACTCTACGTGGGGCTAGGAATACCGATCCCGATACTCAATCCAAGTCTTG
>JAEOSI010000157.1 GCA_016840425.1 Candidatus Wukongarchaeum yapensis | reverse complement strand
AAAATTCGAGTAAGGAGTACCATAAAGATTTCCCGTTGAGTCTTTCAATTTTCGAAACTTCTTCTAGGTATAGGTTTAAGGATGGGGAGAAGTATGGGAATTTTTCTTCCACGATTTCTTTAACTTTTTCGGCGTGTTTTAGTAGGGTTTCAGACTTTTCTATTGCTTGTTTTGCATAGTTTATTTTTAAGCTCTCACTCAAGCCTATAATCCCGCGAAAGACTTTTCTTACTTCGCTTAAAGCTTGTTTTTCCTTAAAATTTTTTACCTTTTCTTCTAATTCTTCTTCCACTTCTTCAAGCTTGTGACTGTAAAAAGTGGTTCTAAAAATTTCTAACCCGAAAAAGGTTTCAAAAATCGTTAAATAGAGAGATAAATCGAAGACTTCTGCCCGAGTTTCCCCAGAAGGAAGCATCGCGTAGTAGGTATGAACGATCTTTGAGCGGCCTATAAGGTCTAAATAAGAAGAGATCAAAAGGAGAAGAATTGGGTGATGGCGATGACCATGGGTTAAATCCAGAACTATTTCTCCTTCAGGAATATTTTCAAAGAAAATTCTCGTGATCTCCTTAATCTCTTCCTCATTTCTTCCTTCAGGAATGATTACCTTAATAAATTTCTCCCCAAAATCGCGTCGCACAATCTCCCAGTTAGACTCTTCAGTTCCAAAAAGAACTACTTTATCGAACCTGATCTCACCTTCTCCTACCAATTTATAAAGTGCATAAGTAGCGAAATCTGACTCATAACTTCTACCCTTATAAACATAAGTCACCTCATTCCACTTATCCGTTCCAACAACACCAACCAAAGAAACCATAAAAAACCCCTAAAAACACTTCTTTTATGTCTTAAAGCGATTTTTTTAAATCTATTTAATGATTTTTATTTTATTATAAAAGCTTTTGAGGTGCTTTGGGAATTTTTTTCATTTGCTTTTCTCCTTGTTTTTGTTGTGGTATACTGTGATGTTTCATAGGATTATTTTGAGCCATACTTTCTTCTTTCTCTGGTCTTCTCTTCTACTTGCTAGGTGTTCTCCCTGCCTTCTCTTCAGTCCTGAGAAGATGCATTCCACGATGCGTCTCATGCTGTACTCCGTCCTCTTCTTCCATCCTTCGTAGTCCTTCGAAATAGCATTTTTTATCTTTAAATTAGGCCTATAGATCTCAAAGATTCAGCAACTTTGATCTTGTCTGAAGCAGATAAGGATGTAAGAGGCCTCCTAACTCCTCCAAGAGGCTTTCCTATAACTGCCATGGCCTCTTTAAGGGATGAGGGGAATGTTCCTAGCTCCATAATATCTGCAATAGGCAGAACCCTCTTCTGAGCCTTAATTGATGCCTCTCTATCGCCCCTTATATGGGCGTTATAGATCTCGGCGAAGATGTTCGGGGCTACATTCGCACCACCGACCACAGCTCCGTCAGCTCCGAACTCAAGGGCTGAGTAGAATAGTGAATCAGCGCCTATGAGCATAGAAAGCTTATTCCCAAGCGCTCTGACATATTTTTGGAATGAATTTAAGTCGTTGGTAGTGTACTTCATACCTATTATGAGATCAGTCTCAGCCAGTTTTTCAGCCACGGAAAGGGGTATGGACTGATAGGTCCAGTAAGGAATATTATAAATGATTAAGTAAATCTCAGTCTCCTCTGCTATAGATCTAAAGTGGTTTAGGAGGCCATCTTCATTAGTCTTATAGTAATAGGGCGAAGTAGCTACTACGGCATCCGCTCCAAAATCCTTGGCAGCCTTCGCATATTCTATAGCATTATTTGTGCTAGGATCGGCAACACCAGCGTATACGGGAACCCTTCCATCTGCTCTATCTACAACAACCTCTATAACCCTAAGCCTCTCATCCTTTGATAGAAGTGCGAATTCTCCTGCAGTGCCTAGCGGAAAGAGTCCATGCGCTCCTCCCTCTATCAAAAAGTCTACATGACTATTAAGTGCATCAATATCGAGCCTTCCCTCAGCATCGAGGGGGGTAAGCATAGGAATTATCAAGCCTTTAAGCATAGATTTAGTCATTCATTAATCACCTCATTCAAGAGGATATGCAATAGCTCTAGCCGGAGCGCCATCAGAGCCCTTAATCTTTATTGGTAAGCAGATAAGAAGAATTCTCTTACCAATAAGATGCCTTAACTCACTACTGATGGACTCAATTATTGCAACACCATTCCCTAGCAGAATCCTATGCGTTTTAGGTTCTTTAGCCCCGAACTTCTCGACACTCAAAAAGTCTATCCCAACAACTTTAACACCCTTCTTTACGAGCCATTCAGCTCCGTCATCGCTAAGATAGGTGTAGTTAGTACGGGCCCATTCTTCATCCCAGTGTAGGCTCATCCCGGTAAAAAGAAGGACTATATCGTCTTTCTTCACAAAATCACCATACCGATTAAGATCATCTCTGGAGATGGCCGAGCCTGGAGGCTTATGGGATAAGTCGAGAACCACTGCTTCTCCTATAAATTGCTCTACCGGCAGTTCACCCACACCAACACCTTTCTCGATGAAATGAATAGGTGCATTCACATGGGTTCCAGTGTGAGAACCTATCTGAATCTTGCTGAGGTTCACGCCATCCTTGGCTAGCTCTTTAACCCTCTCGATCTTAGGCTCTGTATCTCCAACGTATACGGTCATTCCAACTCCGATCATATGCGTGAGATCTATGGCCCTACCAGTCTTAATTATCAACTTAAACACCTCCACAGTGTAATATGTTGGTCATTTATAGTAGACTTCGGAGATTAAATCATAATTTAAAAACGTGTCATTAACTTTGACTACTTTAATTTTTTAGATTATACAATGATATGATTCAAAGAGATTTTGCAACTATAATTTTGATAGTTAGTTACACAAAAAACTTCGGGCTGTGTTTCAATTCATAGTTGCTACTGCTCTTAGTGAATTTACTCTTTTAAATATTCCAAATTTTGTGTGAAATTCTTGGCAAAGGCTTTCTGATCTGCTGTTCTGCTATGGATTTCAATTCTTGTAAAACCTAGCTTAATGTATTCCTCTAACTTAGGTAGACAGTCTTCGATGTTTGTACAGATAAGCCACCTTTTAGTCAACTCTTCTATAGGAATCTTCTCTCCTTCGGCTTGAAGAATCCTTGGATCATGTTCTTCACTCTCAAGAACATGTGTGAGGAGGGTACTCCTCCAATGTGCGATCTGCTTCAACGCTTTATCATAATCTGGGTCATAAGATATAAGAAATTCTATTCCTTTATCAACTACTTCAACACTTTTACCGGATTCTTTCACACCCTCTTCGAAGGCGGGGAATAATTTCTCCAAATAGTGTTCCTTTGAAGCTGGGAAGGTATAGATTCCATCCGTTATCTTACCAGCTGTTCGGGCGGACTTTGGTCCACTTGCAGCCAAATAAAGTTTCGGTGGAATTTTCGATTTTGTATAGAGGTTTGCGTTCTTAAGTGTAAAGAATTCACCTTCAAATGTTACAAATTCTTCATTCCAAAGCCTCTTTATAATTTCAATCGCTTCTCTTAGTTGCTGAGCCCTTTTTTTATAAGAAAACCATGGTAAGCCAAGTGGAATCTCATTCATAGCTTCACCAGTTCCCACTGTTAGGAATATTCTCTCACCCGCTAGACATTGAAGGGTTGCGAAGGATTGAGCTACTATAGCAGGGTGGTATCTCGAGAAAGGGGATGTAACTCCGGTACCCAACTCTACTTTTTTGGTTATGGATGCTGCAGCTGCCAGTACAATCCAAGCCTGTGGTGCTTGAGCATTAACATGAAACCAAGGGTGGAAATGATCACTTGCTGTGATAAAGTCAAATCCCGCATTTTCAGCCACTATTATCTGTTCAATGAGTTGATCGGGGGGATACTCTTCAGTTACCGCTCGAAATCCAAACTCCACTTTCATGGCCCTTAATCACCGCTACATGGTTATTCAACTTATAAAACTTATTGCAAAACCTGTTTAGTTTTCTAGTTTTCTTCTTTCTTTAAAGCCTCATAAACCCTTGCTTTTTTCAACTTTAACAATCATCTTTCTCCTTTTTAAGAGCTTAGTTAACTGCAAAGCACTTTGTTAACCAGAATTAATTATCTTCTTTCTTCGGTGTGGATGGCTCTTGGGGATAATGGTAGTATTACTCTACCCGTACGATTACGATATACCACTTCCATGGCGAAAGCTAATACAAGCATAATAATCAGTATCAATATTTCTTTCGGATTCGTCGTTAAAGTTTGCCAGATCAAGGCAACAAGGGCGCCAAGACAAGCAAAAATACCAAACACTGAAATCCATCTACGACTTTCTGTGCCTTTATGCATGCGAGCATTTGCCGCATTGACCGCTGCAAAAATAAGCAGAAATCCTGCACTACCCATGGTAGAAATGGTGGAAAGATTAGAAAAATTCGCGATAAAGAGAGTAAAAACGCTAGTAATCAATAATCCTTCAATAGGTTTGTTCCAAACTTTTTTCTCTAATAGTTCGGGCAATTCTCCATCTTTAGCAATGTTGTAACTGACGCGAGAAGCGCCATAAAACGTAGCGTTTATGGCAGAAGCAGTGGAAAGAAGAGCTGCTATAGCAATAAGAGTGAAACCAAAACTCCCCATAGAAGGTTTAGCAGCTTCTGCAAGTGCGTAATCTCTAGCTCCTACAATCTGACTTAAGGGCAGACTTCCCACGGTAACTAAGGCAACAAGGATATACAGAAGAATGACAAATGTAACTGCTGTATAATATGCACGAGGAAGCGTTTTTCGCGGGTTTTTCACATCCTTTGCTGTGTTTGCAATAAGCTCAAACCCTTCGTAGGCTAAGAAAATAATCATCCCACCCGCAACTAATTTTACAGGGGAAGTCCAAGTTGTTGGACCAAAGCGACTTGCATTTATGCTCCAGAAACCTACCCCTATAAAAAAGAGGAGGATGGCAACCTTAAAAGCAACAATCCATCTTTCTGTCTTTCCGATGGTACCAACACTCAAAGCGTTAAGCCATGTAATAGAAATGATGATGAGACTTATCAATAAGTGTTTCCAGAATGTTTGCGTGCTTTTAGGAAAAAAGCTTGCGCCGTAACTCCCAAAAGCGTAGGCGTAAAGGGCAAGCATAACGATATAACTTAACCAGAGAAGAATGTTAAATCCCCTTGTAAAAACTCCTTTGCCAAATGCTTTGTTTAGAAATTCAACCGTCCCACCTTGGCTGGGATAAGCAACAGAAAGCTTTGCATAAGAATAGGACGTGATAAGAGCAACTATCCCCGCTATTGCAAAAGCTATCGCTGTACCTCCCCCTGCAAGTTCAACAGCAAGACCAAGAACAGCAAAAATACCACCACCAACCATCCCCCCAATCCCCATTGCAACAACCGACCAATAACCTATAGATTTTTCATTTTGAACATCAACTCGTTAGTTGCTCTATTAACCTGTTTTTCTCCATTTTATGAGATCTTAGCTGCTGCGCTATAATATCTTGTAAAAACGGACTTTTGCAAAGTCTGTTAACACAAAAGCTGCTAGTGCATAGC
>JAEOSI010000156.1 GCA_016840425.1 Candidatus Wukongarchaeum yapensis | reverse complement strand
CTATAATAATTATATGGTTTTTCAGAATTAAAAATCTTCATATTATATATACTTTACATGATCTTCGTTTGGCTAACTATTTTAAGATTTCCGAATTCTCCAAAGATAGGAAAAAATAGATAATAAATAAAAGAAAGGGGGTGGGGAAACTAGCTCGGATAGATTCCTGACTCTAGGATTTCTAATGTTTTATTGGTAAGGAATATACTTTCTTCTTTAGCCGTTGTGTTAGTGATTGCTCGTATTGCATCGATATTATTAGGTACAACAATTGCTTCTTGATGCACTGCTTGGAAGAAATAAAGAGTTTTGTTTTCTACTTTTACGCTTTCAAGCCATATCGCTAGTTCGTAGAGGTCGTTTCGAGGCCTTCCTAGATCCCTGGCAAATTCAATTACCTCCGCTGTACTTCTAATACCTTTTTCAGCACTAACCAAGATTATTCTGGGAGATTTAGCAAAGACATCGATTACTTCTCCAGTTGTAGCTTCATTTTTTAGATCCGCTGCCACACAGTGCAGATGAGAAATTGTTGTAGGAACTTTTACTGCAAAAGTTGTGATGTCTATGTGGGACATCACAGTTTTTACATCTGGGCCATGATGGGACGGTAAAGTTGGAGGGTCTACAACTATTGCGTTAATTGGGCCTTTTTTGATCTCCGGCGGGTCTGCACTTCTTCTAACCATCGTAGCTATTACCCTTTCTATGCCGAAAGCCTTATCTACCGCGTAAAGTGAACGCACTAAACCTGTAGTGTTACAAGAAACGCAACGAATATAGTTTTTCCCTACGCCTTCATCATAGTTGCATAAAGAGACAAAAGATACATCGGCAACAGGGGCTTTTTCGCCACCCTCAAAAATAGCTTTCTTATTTTTGGGAAGATAAAAAGTTTCCTTGTTTTTTGCACCTACTTTGTCAGGAGAACAATCGACCATCACATCGGCTTGTGAAATTAAATCTTCAACAGTTCCCTCGACTTCGATCCCGGCTTTTTTAAAATCCTCCATCTTTTCAGGAACCGCCGTAAACAATGGATAGTTATACTTTTTCGCAAACCATGCCTTATAATCAGGCGTAGCCTTAGTAACCCCGATCAACGTCATGTCTGGTTGTTTACTCACAGCAGCTGCAATACGTTTACCAATGGTGCCAAACCCGTTTATCCCGACCCTAACAACCAAAAACATCAACTCCTATTTATTCTTCATTATTTTTCTAACGTCTCTGTCTGAAGCGAAAAAGGTTAGAATGCTTAAATCTGTTTCTATTTTTTAAAAAAGTAAAAAAAGTGATAATAAATATAAAAACAAGGATAAAAACTGTAAAATATTAGAAGATTTTCAAAGAGCAAAATTTTGCTCATAAAATGAAACTTTGAAAGATTAGAAGGCTTCTAGTAACCTAAATGAAATCTATGTTTTTATGTCTGTACCAAGTATTTTCTCACTTTTTTTCTGCGTTTAAACGAAGGTTGTTTTTGAGCATTAAAAGATGGTGATTAAGGAGCTATCTGCTAAAATGAGAATTCCTTGGATTATTCCTAGAAGGCCTATTATTAATGCTATGATGGGAAAGGTGAGTATTGCGGCAAATAGTTTGAGAAGTGTTTCAGCCAGTTTTAAGCTGAGAAATACGAAGATGAAGATTATTATGAAAACGATGCCGAGTGTTGTGGCATTGGTTGTGCCTATTAATAGGTAAATAACTCCGGCAACGGCACATCCGGCCATCAAGGCTATAGTTGCTGCTAGAGGTATATCTTTTATTGAGTTAAGGCATAGAGCAAGCCCTATAAACACTAATAAAGCGCTTGTAAACCAATCAGCATCCTCCAACGTTAAACCTGAGAGTATCAGCATGAAAAAACCAAGTAACGGTCCTAAAAACCGTGTGAAAAATCTATCAATTCTTTCCAAAGTATTCTTTTCAGGGGATAAAATTTTTTCAAATAACCAGAAAGTGGCAATAAAACCTCCAAAAATTAATGTAAAAGGAACAATATCCATCCATTCCATATTACTCGCATCCTTATTATTTTAGATGCCCCATAAAATAATATCTGTCTCCTTATTATTTTAAGGTTTTTTAGAAGATTTTTCCCGCTTATTTATAAAAAACAAAAAAAAGATACTGATTATTGAACGTATGTATTCATCTCTTCTAGTAGTTTTTTTGCTTTTGGTGTTTTTTCAAAATATCTCCTACTGGGTTCAAGAATGCTTATAAGCGAGCTTGTAACGCCATTTTTTAAATCAAGGGGGTGTATTTCCCCTTTAAGGTATGCTTTTTTGAAATCTTCCTCCTCTTCAAAAACTATGGTTCCACCATGTTTTTCTGACCGTTCTAATCCTATCTTCCCTAAATAGGGGAAAATTATGTAAGAGACCATCTCTGCCACAGGATTTCCATCCAAAACCTGTGGAGGACAGAAAGCTTTCCTGATCTTCCTTTTTATATCTTCTGGGGAATCATGTATAAATATACATGTGTCAGGCTTACTTTTACTCATCTTTGCCGATATTTTAGCGGCCAAATCTGGCTGTTCATCAAATTCCATCTTGCTTCCCCTCCCTTCAAGCCCCGTTAAAAGGGGAGTATGCACAGCCATTGGCTTCCTATATCCCAACTTTTCAGCGACATCTCTGGCAAGCATATGAGCTTTTCTTTGATCCATACCCCCGGCCGCTACATCTATCCCCATGAAAAATATGTCTGCAACTTGCATAGCAGGATAATAGACCCAAGCGCTTTCAATATCCTCAATACCCATCTCTCGGCCCATTATAGGCAAGCAACGAAGCACACGTTTAAGCGAAGCAGATTTAGCAATCCTTACAACTGTCTCCCAATACTCTTCCTGTTTCGTGAGATCTGAAGCAGTAACATACCTCACAAGCTCTCCCTCAATACCCAAACTTTTAAAAGCCTCAATAAAATATTCACAAGCCCTCTTAATTTTATCAAAATCCCCTCCCAACTTATTATTTATCCAAGAATGCCAATCAGCAAAAAAAATAATAGTTTCAAAACCAGCTTCAATAAAATCAAGAAGCTTTCGCCCACAAACAAGCCCAACACCTACATGAAGGAAACCGCTGGTCTCAAAACCGATATATGTTCTAGGTTTCTCTTTTTCTGAAAGAAGAGTTTCCAAATCAGACTTCGTAATAATCTCTTCCACATTTCGCATAACTAATTTCACACTATTTTCATGGTCTAATGAAGACAATTTTCGATCCACCATCACTACGCCCAATAAAATAATAAAAAGTTTTACGGCAGGTTTAACCACGATGTATTTTTCTTGTCAAAATTGATGAAATCAAAAAATTATAGAGAAAAGAAGTTTTATTAGTGTGAATCATTTATAAGCTTAGAATTGATATCCATTAGTTCAAGAGCCATTTTAATTGTATCTTTGGCTAAGGCCTTTTTACTCATGTAGTTTTTGAAAAAGTCTTTTACCTCTGCTTCTTTTCCTAACCCACCTAAAGGAATCAAGCTAACGATCACACGTTCAAAATGCCTTGGATGGAAATTCTCTAGGGCTTCAAGGTTATCTAAGAACCAAGCCCACAACTCGTCCAAAATAACAAGATTTTTGCTAATTTGCCATAAGGGGATGAACTTGTTCTTGCTAGGGACTTTTTCCAAAGTATAATTAAGAGCTTTGAAGAGGGTTTCTTTTTTCTTGAAACAACCTAGAGCCATTAAACTGTTTATTTTTTCATGTTCCGGCGTGTCAGGTGTTTCTAACTTTTTAATGAAATAATCAAACGCCCGTTCATCACTAGCAGCACCGATTTTCAATATACTCGCCATAATATCCGGGTGAATCGTTTTTCCATTAAAAAGCTCCTGAAACTTGCTTAACCCGAATTTAGCCACTTCTTCGTCGCCAAAAGCGAAGGCGATCCAAAGTAGATTGTCTCTGAGGACTGAAATTAAATGCTCTTCCTCATCTTTGGGTTCATACCCAATTTTTTCAAAGACTTGCTTGAAGATTTTTCTTCCAATAGAGCTAATCTTGTCTCTCCTTGATTCAAAAACCAAATACGCATTCATCAAATTATTACTAATGCTTATTAACGGAAGATATTCATCTTCTTGCTCGTAATAATTATCAATAAAATCTAGGTAATCGTCAATAGAATAGTCAATGCTTCTTACTAAAGCATATAGATCACTTTGCAGACCAAAACGGTCCAAAGGGGGCAGTTTTTTATCTAAAACTAATTTACCCAGTTCTTCTAATTCTTTTTTCTCATATTTGACTCTATAAAAGCTAGACTGCTCAACATTAACCTTGAAAGCAGTGACATCTTTTGAAATAGTCATTTTAGCCGATTTATCTTTGAGGAGAGTTCTGAGAGTTTTCGATTTTCCGTTTTTGTAAAATAATATGACAGTAAAAGGAATTATCCATATTTGATCTGATTCATGGGGAAGAAAAGTGAATCGGCGTTGCGTAATAAATAATTCGTTTCCTTCTCTTTTAACTTCAACCAGCGGGCAGCCCGGCTGATAAACCCAACTTTTCATGATTTCACTAATAGGTTCTCCTGTAGCTTCTTCTAAAGCCTTCCAATAGTCCGGGGTGGCAGCAAAAGAAAACTCGAATTTCTTCAAGAAATGACTGATTCCCTTCTTGAAATTTTCATCACCCAAATAACCTTTTACCATTCGAAGAACGCTTGCAGCTTTGCTGTAGATAATATCGGCAGTTGCTGCGGTGATACGTGCCTGTTCACCGCCCGGAAGTTCGATGGGGAAAGTTTCAACTAATGAATCGCGCTCATAGGCTACATTTGTTTCACCGGAAACAAACTGATCCCAAATGTGCCATTCAGGGTAGTAATAGTCTGTAATAGCATAGCCGAACAAGGTTGCGAAAGCTTCGTTCAGCCAAACATATTTCCAATCCGCAGGACTAACAAGATTTCCAAACCACATGTGAGCAATTTCATGGGCGATCACTTCAGCTATTCGTTCGAGGCCAGCCTTGGATGTGACACCGGGATAGACAAGAAGCAAGTTCTCACGGAAGGTAACTGCCCCATAGTTTTCCATCGCTCCAAAAACGAAATCAGGAACAGCTATCAGATCCATTTTGCCAATGGGAAACTTTATCCCTGTATACTCTTCACCAAACTTGAGAGCCTTACGACCAAAATCTAATCCAAAACCGCCGTATTTGGCCCTGCCTGGAGCGGTTGCTACTCTAAAAAGGAAGTCTTCAGAAGCATCCTCAGTAAACTCAAACTCCCCCACTCCAAAGAATAATAAATATGTGCACATTTTCGGCGTGCGTTCAAACCTGACTAATTTTTTTCCATTACCAAGACTTTTTTCTTCAACAATAGGGGTGTTCGCAATACCTTCCAGGTGTTCGTCTATAACAAATTCAATATCAAACGTGGCCTTTTTTGAAGGGTGGTCAAAACAGGGAAAGGCTCTTCGAGCATCAGTCTCTTCGAATTGAGTAACTGCAACATACTTCTCTTTCCCTTCAACTTCATATTTCGACCTATAAAAACCGGCCATTAAATTG
>JAEOSI010000155.1 GCA_016840425.1 Candidatus Wukongarchaeum yapensis | reverse complement strand
GCTATTGAGCCTCTTATAAAGCTTCAGTCTAGGGGGGATAGGGTTATCGCTATAAGAACCCAGATGGCTTTGAACCAGATTGCTCGAAAACACGGTTTTTCTCATATTAAAGAGATTGTTAAAAAGTTGAAAAAGCCCCTTGCAGATGAGATAAAAGAGCTTTTAGAAAGCAAGGGTATTATAGACCTTTCAGAAGAAGCGGAAAAAAGAGGTGAAGATCCCTTCGTTTTAACTAACATTTTAAGCCTCTTCCTTGAAAATGAATTACTTGGGGATGCGGTTTTAGAAGGATGGCACCTTATGACCTTGGGCTATAAGGAGAAGCTAGAACGCCAAAGAATGAAAGAAGTAAAAGGAAGTATAGTAGAACAAGTAGCCCCTTTTATCTCTAAAGGATCAAAGTTTATCGAGCGAGACTATTGCCCAAGGTGTAGAATCGTTACCGTTCGTGGAGAAAAACTTTGCCCGCTGTGCGGAGGAAAACTCCTAAAAACGAAGATCAATATAGGAGAATAAAAAAACAGTTTTAGGCGTGTTTTTTGGTTTTTTAGAGAGGATTCTTTTATGGTTTTGAAGAAAAATTTGATTGTTATCGGCGGAAGCATTAATTATTTTTCGAAATTTGTTCGCGGTCTCCTTGAAAAGCGTGATTTTGAAGAGATTAAAAGGATTGCTTTAGAACAGGCAGAAGAGGGGGCAGACTACATTAATGTGAATGTAGGACTATTACCTGTAGAGGTTATGGAGGAGGCTGTGAAGGCTGTTCAGGAAGTTGTTGATAAGCCTTTGTGTATTGATAGTGGTGATCCTTTTAAGTTAAAAGCTGGCTTGGAGGCTTATGATTTAGATATTGGAGGGGGTATGCCTCCTCTTTTAAATTCCGCTACTGAAGTTAGAGCCTCTTCTGTTTTTTCGCTTAAAAGAAGGAAAGATTGTTGTGTTGTGCTCCTTATTTCGGAGAGGTTTCAGGGCGGATCTCTTAAACCTAATATATCCACAGAGGAACTTTATGAAACGGCGAAAAGGCTCTTCATAAAAGCGGTAAGATACGGTTTTGAACCCGAAGAACTTTTCGCAGACCTTGGTTTATACCCTTTAGCGGTGGATGAAGAAGGAATGGTTAATGTGGTTTTAGAAACAATGGAGAAAATTAAAAAGAGTCCGCAAATGAACAGGATGCATCTAATGGTAGGTTTAACAAATTTAACGAAAGGTCTACCCTCTAAAGAAGATATAGGTAGGGATATTAAAATCCCCCTACAAAAAGCGTTCTTAAAAATAGGCATGGAAAAAGGTTTAGACACAGTGATCTGGAACCCTGCAAGTAGAAATGTGGAGTATGATGAAGAAACCGAAAAATTCTACCTTGATAAGTTAAAAGAAATCCTAAACCTTGGAGGAATTAAAAAAATAAAAAAAATCAAAGAGCTATACTTAAAATGATTTTTTTATGATTTGTCGGAGAGAATGATTTTATCTTCCGGATTAGAAGGCGTTTTTACCACGATGATCTTGCACTCTTTATCGCTGTGGTTTGCTATCCTGTGAGGAGTGTTTGGAGGGACGTATAGGGCAGTGCCCTCCTTAAGCTGTTTCACTTCATCATCCACCTGAAAAGATGGTGTTCCGCTTATCACGTAGAAGGCTTCCTCGGTTTTAACGTGTTTATGAAGGACTTCAACTTGGCCAGGTTTTAATGTGGCCACGCCTAGTTCAATAGTTTTTGAAGAGGTTCTAACTTTTGGGACGATAAGCCATTTTGAAACCCTACCGCCCTTTTCAACCTCAGATTCGTGCACTAACTCCATCAATTATACCTCGAAAATAGTAAAATATGGGAAAACTTTTTGGGGTTTTCACCATGGGTGGGCGCCTACAAGTTTGTTAAGACCTTCTGTTTCTTTCATGTTTAGCATGATGTTCATGCATTGAACCGCTTGACCTGCTGCGCCTTTAACTAGGTTGTCTATTGCGGATATGACCGCTGTTTGGCTTGTTCTTTCATCATTTTTTAAAGATATGTCGCAGAAGTTTGTACCGATAACGTTTGCGGTGTAGGGGAAGCCGCCAACCTTCCTCTTCATTGATCCGTCTACCGTTTTTTCTTCCTCGATTATGAGGCGAATAAAAGGTTCCTGACTGTAATAGTCTTGATACATTTCTAAGAAACTGTTTCCCTCTTGTTCCTTTAAGGGAAAAACATTAACCACCGTTAAGATTCCCCTTACCATGGGAACTAATATAGGTACAAATCCTATTTTCACATCTTCCTTTGAGACATCACTTAGCACGGTTTCTATTTCTGGTATGTGTCTGTGGGACATTACACTGTAAGGTTTTGCGTTATTGTAAACTTCGGGGTGGTGGAGAAATTCGGAAGGTCTTGAGCCTGCTCCTGAAGTGCCTGAAATAGCTGTGATCACTATCTTTTGAGGGTGAACTGCGTGATTTCTTACAAGGGGTAGTGTGGCAAGGATGGCTCCGGTAGCATAACAACCGGGTACAGCTACCGTTTTAGTTTTTTTTATCTCTTTCCTATATATTTCTGGAAGACCGTAGACAGGGGTAAACTTTGAGGAGAGGGGTTTGTGCTTTATACCGTACCATTCCTCAAACTTTTCCGGTGGTAAGCGGTAGTCTGCGCTCATATCTATAACATTAATACCCATCTCTAAGATTTCTGGAACGATTTCCATGGCTGTTCCGTGGGGCACTGCTGTAAAAAGAAGGTCTATGGAATCTGCGATCTTGTTTGGTGAATATTTTTCGAAAGGCTCGTCAAAAAGATTTTTCAAGTTCTTGTGGATCATGCTTACAGGTCTTCCTTCCTCCTTACGGGAAAAAGCGTGAATGGTTTCGACTGAGGGATGAATTTTTAAAATCCTTAAAAGTTCGCCACCAACATACCCTGTTGCGCCAATAATCCCTACACGAACCAATGAAAAACAACCTTAAAAACTATGAAAGTTCACAAGAAAATTATAATACGGATATTTTAAAAAATTACTTATATTTTAATTAGTTTTCTTTTTATGTTCTTTTTTGTGGTGGAGGATTTTTAATTTTGAAGTCATTTCAAAACTTTTGTAAGCACAACCTTCATACTATTATAAAGTTTAGCCAGTATGTAACCCCCGTCCTATGGAGAGTTTTGAAATGAGTTCTTTGTTAAAAGTTGAGGATCTGGCGCCTGAATTCAGACTCTTAAACAAAGATGAGAAAGAGGTAAAACTTGGTGATTTTAAAGGTAGAAGCGTGGTTTTATTTTTCCTCCATAGTGTTTTCTATCCCCGTTCTATTACTGAGATTCTAAGTTTTAAGGAAAAATTTGAGGATTTTAAGAAAAAGAACGTAGAAATAATAGGGATTAGCGCTGATACACCTCCCGAACTCAAAAAGTTTTCAGAAGAACACAAAATACCTTTTGAACTATTATCAGACATCAATGAAGAAGTTGGAAATATATATTGGGTTTATTCTCCGAAATTTGGGTTAAAAAGAAGTACCTTTTTAATAAACGAACAGGGCTACATTACGAAAATTTTCTGGTTAGTTATAAGCCCAAAAAATCATGCTAAAGACTTACTAACATACTTTTAACTTCTTCGGCGAGAAGTCCCCTTGCGAAAGCTGGGCGATGAAAGCCGAACAATAATAATCAACTATTTATAGTCATAAGAATAACACTATAGAAGAGTAGGACAGGGACTGTCCGAATTTACGCCTGTGGAGATGGCTGAATAATGATGATCCCGTCGTTGAAATAGGAAGCTCCCTGCGAAGGCTGGAAGTAGTTCACTTACTCCTATTTCTTTGATTTAGAGCTTATTTGAAGATTAATATCTTTAAAATTACTGTGTGGATACCCGTATTTTGTACTTTTTCTTTTTCAATTATTATTTTTCTGGAGACATTTCTTTGGAGTTTTGGGTTGGAAGTTTTGAATACGGTATCCTTTTAGGGTCGTTTTTGAATGCCCCTATAGGTTTTTTTGCTTATAAGAAAGAATGCTTGGAAAAAGAAGCGATTATAGTCGCGTTTTTTGTTTCTTTGATCGTTTTTCTTGCAGCTTTTGTATTTTGGGTTCTTTTGATTGCTTTTTTCATATCTTCGTCTGCTTTAACTAAGTGGAGAGGAAAAAGGAAGAAAGAAGTAGCGGAAAAGTTTGAGAAAACGGGTAAACGCGATAAGTATCAGGTTATAGCAAACGGTTTTGCAGCAACCCTTATGGCCGCTTTTTTCCTTGTAACAGATAGTTCCTGTTTTGTTCTAGGATACTTGGCAACTATTTCAACTGTTACCGGCGATACTTGGGCTACAGAAATCGGTGTTTTTTCTAAAGAAGACCCAAGGTGGATCCTTAACCTGAAGAAAAAGGTTTCAAAAGGTACAAGCGGCGGCATATCTCTTCTTGGAACTATAGCAGCTTTTACAGCCTCTCTTTTCATATTTTCGACATACTTCCTTGTTGATTTTTTTGTGAAAAGATCTTCCTCCGTATCCTTTCCTGAAAACGCTATTTTTTCCATTTTTATCGTGATAATTATCGGGTTTTTCGGCGTGATGATTGACAGTTTTTTAGGGGCAATTATTCAAGGGTATTATGAGTGTAAAAAGTGTAAAGTAAAAACCGAGAAACGCGTTCATTGTGGCGAAAAAACCATATTGATACGGGGAAAAGAATGGTTTAATAATGATATAGTAAACCTTTCAAGTTCTATGATTGTTGTATTTTTAGCCGTAGTTTTTAGCCCATTTTTACTATGAAAGATAATAAGATAATAAAATGAGAACGGGGGAGGATGAGTGAACTACTCCCAGCTTTCGCAAGGGAACTTATCGCCGAATAAGTTAAAAGTATGTTAGTAAGTCTTTAGCATGATTTTTTGGGCTTATAACTAACCAGAAAATTTTCGTAATGTAGCCCTGTTCGTCTATTAAAAAGGTACTTCTTTTTAACCCAAATTTCGGAGAATAAACCCAATATATATTTCCAACTTCTTCACTGATGTCTGATAATAGTTCAAAAGGTATTTTGTGTTCTTCTGAAAACTTTTTGAGTTCGGGAGGTGTGTCAGCGCTAATCCCTATTATTTCTACGTTCTTTTTCTTAAAATCCTCAAATTTTTCCTTAAAACTTAGAATCTCAGTAATAGAACGGGGATAGAAAACACTATGGAGGAAAAATAAAACCACGCTTCTACCTTTAAAATCACTAAGTTTTACCTCTTTCTCATCTTTGTTTAAGAGTCTGAATTCAGGCGCCAGATCCTCAACTTTTAACAAAATTAAAAATCCTCCACCACAAAAAAGAACATAAAAAAGAAAACTAATTAAAATATAAGTAATTTTTTAAAATATCCGTATTATAATTTTCTTGTGAACTTTCATAGTTTTTAAGGTTGTTTTTCATTGATTCGTGTAGGGATTATTGGCGCAACAGGATATGTTGGTGGCGAACTTTTAAGAATTTTAAAAATTCATCCCTCAGTCGAAACCATTCATGCTTTTTCCCGTACGGAGGAAGGAATACCTGTAAGCATGATCCACAAGAACTTGAAAAATCTTTTTGACGAGCCTTTCGAAAAATATTCACCAAACAAGATCGCGGATTCCATAGACCTTCTTTTTACAGCAGTGCCCCACGGAACAG
>JAEOSI010000154.1 GCA_016840425.1 Candidatus Wukongarchaeum yapensis | reverse complement strand
TTTCAAGAAATGTCCATGGTTTGGTTCCTTGTGGGACTAACGGCGAGTTTTCAAGCCTGACTTTAAACGAAGCTAAAAAAGTGATAGAAGAAACGTTAAATTTTTCGGGTAAAACGACAGTGGTTGCAGGTACTGGCAGATCGAGCATTAAAGAGACTTTGGAGCTGAGCAGGTTTGCTTGGGATGTTGGTGTTGATGCTTTAATGATTCTTCCCCCCTACTATTTTAAGGCTTCAGAAGAGGGACTTTTTCAGTACTATAGTAGGATATTTGAGGAGATAAGCGAAACGCCCATATTTCTTTACAATATTCCGAAATACTCCAATAATGAGATTACTCACGGGCTTGTAAAAAAGCTTTCAAAATACCCTAATCTAATAGGGGTTAAAGATTCTAGCGGGGACAATGAACACATTAAATCGTTGATTAAAGCTTTTCCTTCCTTGAAAGTTTTTGCTGGTAGCGATGCTCAAGTCTACTTAGTATTTTCCGCTGGCGGTGTTGGGCAGATAAGCGCTATAGCAAACGTTTTCCCAGAGAAAGCTTTAACGATTTATGAAGCTTTTAAAAAAGGAGATCTCAAGGAGAGTTTTGAAAAACAGAAAGAGTTTTCAGAAATAAGGGCAATACTTAAAGAATATCCAGCGAGAGGAGGTTTAAAATACATATATTCCTTAATATCCGGGCATAAGTCTTTTGTCAGACCGCCGCTTTTAAACCTTACAGAAGCACAACAGGAAGAGTTGAAAAAACGATTACAGGAGAAAGGTTTACTCGACTTATAGGGGTTATGGATACCGATGACTTTAGACATAGTAAGTCTTGGGGAATGTATGATCGAACTTTTCTCAGAAAAAAGCATGGCAGAATCCAGATATTTTGAGAAATCTTTCGCAGGAGATACTTTAAACGTTATAGCAGCAGCATCAAAACTGGGTAGCAAGGTTGGATATATAACTAAAATAGGCGGAGATCCTTTTGGAGACTACTTGCTTGAAAATTGGAAAGCTCTTGATATCAATACTTCCAACGTTATCATTGAGCCTTACGGTTTTAATGGTCTCTATTTCATAATCTTAAAGCCGGAGGATGAGCGCGAATTCATCTATTATCGCAAAGACAGCGCACCAAGCACCATAACGCCTAAAGACCTACGTCCAGAATATATAAAGAGCGCTAAGATTTTTCACACTTCAGGGATCTCTCAAGCGATCTCTGATTCTTCGAAAGAGACCGTGAAAACCGCTTTAGAAATTGCAAAAGACACAGGGGTTAAGACCTCTTTTGACCCTAACTTTCGTCAAAAGCTTTGGCCAGCAGAGAAGGCTAAAGAAGCTTTAAAAGACGTAATAGAGTTTATCGACATTATTTTTCCATCTGCACCCCAGGAGACGGAGAAGCTTTTAGGGATAAGTTCCCCAGAAGATGTGATAAAAAAGTTTTGGGATTTTGGCGTAGAAATTGTCTGTGTGAAAACTGGTTGTAAAGGCGCTGTAATTGGCTATAATGGGGAAATTAGGAAGGTTTCTCAAAAATTAAAGGTGGAAGCAAAAGATACAACAGGTACTGGCGATGCTTTTTGTGGTGCTTTTTTAAACTCTCTTCTCGAAGAAGAAAACCCTTTTAAAGCTGCAGAAATTGCAAATACTGTTGCAGCGTTAAAAACCCTTGGAAGAGGTGCCATAAAGCCCCTACCTGATAAAGAAACCTTAGAAAAAACCCTAAAAACCCTACAAGTCTAAAAATAAGAAAAGTAAAATTATTTCTTTGAATTTACTTTTTTCCTCTTCCACTGTTCTCTTGGATTTCTGGTTTTTTAACCTGGCGTAGTCTTTGGACCGACTTCGAACGTGCAAAATTCTTGACCTTTTGTTTGGCATGTGGTTTCTGTGGCCTCATATTCTCCTCCGTGAATCTGATTTGCTACGCCCTCCAAGTATCCTTTGATAAAGGAGCAAGGAAGGTTGTCTTCCATGATACTTTTTATGCGTGGGTCGTGGGAAAAGTTTATCAGTAGCCTCCCTTCTCCGCGTTTTGAGAGGTTTTTAATTCTTCCAAACATGCTTGTCTCTATCTTTTTCACGTAAAACTCCAAGGGATCCTCATATTCGGGCGCGGAGATGTTTTCAACCATTTTTTTCCCATATTTTTGCCCTGCTCTGTGCATCATTTTTTCCGCTGGACCTCCTAGAGTGACTTTCAATTCCCCTAAAAGGGTGTAAAATAAGGCGGCATCCAGCGGCATATCGGTCTTATACACGCTCCCATAAAAACTTATTACGGAGATAAAAGCGATAAAACCCCCTATGGCTAAAACCAAAAATCCTAAACGGTATAAAGGATCTTCTTCTTCGTCTGTTAATCCAAACTCCTCGATTTTTGCCAATTTATAACCGAAAAACAGTGGCACGTAAAGGAAGAAAAGAACTATAGATAAGAGGAAGAGCTTTGATCTTAAAGATGAAGCTCCTGTACGAATCTCTGTCTTCTTCATAATTTGATATATAAAAAACATCACAGTTAAGATACCTATTGCGAGCGCTAACTGCATGAGGAACAAAGTAAAAGCTTCAAAATCTACATTTTCTTCAATAATTTCTATAAGGCTTGCCAAACCGCACACAACCCTTCATCATTTTAATTTTAACGGGTATTAAACTTTTTTTCTTTTAGTAAAGGTATCAAGTGTTAATCTTTCTTCTTTTTCAGCTTTTCGCTTTCTTTCCTGCTTTTTCTCCGTCTTTTCGCTTTTTTTAACGCCTTTTTTTCTTTTCCCGCCCTTTTCCTCGCTCTTTTCTTCTTTTGATATTTCACCTTTTTTTGCAAGGTGTTCAGGCACTTTTCTTATTTTCGGCCGTTCCCTGGCGATTTTTTCCACAGCTTTCAAAATCTTTTTCGTTTTTCCTCCCGCCAAAATCTTAAGCTCTTCTTCTTCAAGCTTTAAAGAATAAACAAACTCTGCAGCTCTTTCAACACTACCGTTCCCAACAATCTCCTTTAAATAGGGAACAATGTCTTTTAAAGCAGTGTTAATAGAAACGTGAAAAGCTCGCCCTAGCTTTGCTCCTAACTGATTCTTAACTCTTCTTTCAGCTTTACTCTTTGAAAGAGCGCTAATAAGAGAAGGAAACTGATATTTTTTCCATTTATAACGGGCAGCCTTTGAAGCCCACACGCTCCCAGTAAGGTAATCATAGAAATAAGTTAAAAGCTTCCAGTTTTGACTACGATGAATGCGACACCAAAATATGTCTGCCATAGCCAGACTATCGTAAAGTTCAACAAGCTCCTTTGGCGATTCCGCGTGAAGATGAGCGTTCTCATAAATCCAATTAAAAAACATTCCAGAATCCATATCTAAACCTTTAACAGAAAAAACAGCCTCTTTAAGAGTTTTTGCAGAAAAAAGCTCTTTTAAGGTTTGAAATATTTCTTTTTCCCTATCCCTTGAAGATAAAACCTTTGTATCACCCACAGCCACTAATTTCCGCCCTACACAAATCATTTCAAGATCATTAATAGCAGCCCTCAAATCCCCCCCACAATTCTCCACTATCTGATCAAGAGCATTTTCAGTAATCTTAACCCCCTCCCCCTCACATATACGCTTTAAAATCTTTTTTATAGAAGGAGGACCTAAACGCCTAAATTTTAAAATCTTACAATAATTTCTCAAAGACCTAAGTTTCGGATCCCAAGCATCATTAGCCGTACAAATTATCGGAACCCTTGAATCTTTAATTATTTTTAACAATTCACTTAAACCCCCCCTATCCTCACGACCATGAATGCCATCAACCTCATCGATTAAAAGCAATCTTTTTACCCTCGTCCCCGTAACCAAGGAACCTTCAAAGGCTGAATGCCTCGCAATAGTCTCCATAGCCTCCCTGTTTCTGGCATCTGAAGCGTTCATCTCTTTAATCTCATATCCAAGCTCCGAAGCCACAGCATAAACCGAAGAAGTTTTCCCACAACCAGCAGGCCCCACAAGCAAAACCGCCTTCTCTTTTAATTTCACTTCGGGACTCCACGCTTTAATCCATAAAAGAAGACCCTCAGCTACGCTTCCATTTCCCACAATATCATCAACACTTTTCGGCCTATATTTTATAATCCAAGGAAGATTCTCATAAACCAAATCCAGCTTTAAGTCACTCCTTTTCCTTATTGATCCCTATAACCTTAATTTTCAACCAACAAAAAATATTAAAATATCTATAGTTTTAAAACCATATAAAGGAAATTTATATAAATACATATTGTATTAAAACCACAAAAACAATTAATCAAAAAAGAAGAAAGTTTCCTAAAAGCTTTAAGCAAAAAAAACAGACACTCTTTCAAAGACTTAAAACGGTTCTAGTTCGCTTTTAAACTCTTATCAAAGGGAAAAAAGTAAAAAAATAAGTCGTTTTTGGAAGGAGTTCTAACCAATGGCTATAGAAAGACTAACCCCAGAAAACAAAATAATAGTCCTACTTGAACTATATAACAGACCTATGGGCCGCTATAAACTCTCAGAAATAACAGGCATTCCTGAAGGAGTGCTCAGATCATTTTTAAAACGCTTAACAGAAAACAACCTTTGCAAAAAATACGGGAAAAAAGGCCACGATTTATCAGAAAAAGGGAGAAAATTTGTAAAAAAAATCAAGAAATCAATAATCGATTGTAAACACTTTGATGCAAAAGATTTAACAGTTTCTCGCGTAGATTTTGCATGCCAGATAAGAGGAATTGCAGACAAAATAGACATTTCAAAAACGGTAGAAGTAAGAGATATAGCCCTCATCGCAGGATCCACAGGAGCTACAACCATCATCTTCCAAAAAGGAGAACTTGAAGGACCAGCCATCGATTTCTGTCTAATCTCCCGCTGGCCTGTAGTAACCGGCGACCTCTACCACAACTTCGACCTAAAAGACGGCGACGTGATCATAGTAGCAACAGGCCGCGACGTCATCCACGCAAGACGAGGAGCCTTCGCAGGAGCGCTAAGCCTCATAGGTCCCTTCGGGCTTGGAAGCATTTAAAAACGCATCCGTTAACCTCTCAGAATTCATTAAAACCTCCTCAATCTCCGCTTTAGAAGCCTTCTCTATATGAATACCCGTAGACACAGCAACAACCCTTCCCAAAACCCTCGCAACCTTCTCCGCCACCATTTCAGAAACCACATAATCCTTATGCCCCGGTAAAGATATAGTGTTTAAAACAACTCCCCCTCTCTCCTTCTTCCTTTCCTCCTCCGTAAAAGGAGGATAAGCAACACTAACACTACCAATATGAGGCCTATCTCCTCCAAAAATCACAATTATTAAATCATCACCAGAAAATACGGCAATCAAATACAACTCGGTACGACCCTCACCTTCACTAAGCCTTATCACACTCAAAAAAACCCCTCTCCAAAAAATACGATGACAATTTCTAAAAGACGGTTGGTTTCTAGGCTTTATAGGGTTAAAACAAAGGTGATAAGAGAGGCTTATTTTATGTTTATTTCAAGCTTTTCCCGATAAGTGCTGCTGCCTCTCTTGCGTTCTGAATTATTTTGCCCAGGGACTCCTCTTCTTTAGGCGCTGTCACGATGGTTAAGATACCCCTTTCTCCAGCAGGAATCACGACAATTGCTTTACTAGCGGTTCTTATAACTACGC
>JAEOSI010000153.1 GCA_016840425.1 Candidatus Wukongarchaeum yapensis | reverse complement strand
TGATAAAAAGAATTCAAATTGGGGTAACAAAAGATGTCTTCAGAAAAAAAGGGCGGAATCATAGGCGAAATCACGAGGATCAGCGGTCCCGTGGTTGAAGCAAAAAAAATGTTCGGAACAAAAATGTATGAAGTCACCAGAATCGGCAAAGAAGGACTAATAGGAGAAGTAATCCGTGTATTCGGAGATCACATTATCTCACAGTGTTATGAGGAGACAGCTGGATTAGTACCTGGAGAGCCTGTGACAGCTACAGGTGCTCCCTTAAGCATCGAGCTGGGTCCAGGTTTAATTACATCGATTTACGATGGAATTGCTAGGCCTCTACCAGAAATTAAAGAAAAGACCGGGGATTTCATTGCACGTGGTGTTATAGCTACAGCCCTTAACCATGATAAAAAGTGGCATTTCGTTCCAAAAGCTAAAGAAGGAGACAAGCTTGTCGGAGGAGACATTTTAGGAATAGTGAAAGAGTCTTTAGTTATTGAGAATAGAGTAATGGTGCCTCCAAGACTTTCAGGAGAGCTTACCTCCCTTGCAGGTGACGGAGAATATACTATTGATGAGGAGATCGCGGTTATAAAAACCCCCAGCGGTGCAGAACATACGATTCAATTAAAACAAGATTGGCCAGTCCGAGAATACAGACCCTATAAGAGAAAACTCGGCTCAGAAGTACCTCTACTAACAGGTCAAAGAATTTACGACACCTTCTTCCCCATCGCCAAAGGAGGAACCGGCGCAATACCCGGCGGCTTTGGTACAGGAAAGACCGTGTCCCAACATCAGCTCGCAAAATGGTCTGATGCAAAAGTAATCGTCTACATCGGCTGCGGTGAACGTGGAAACGAAATGACTGAAGTTCTTGAAGAATTCCCCAAGCTAATCGACCCATACACAGGCAAAGCTTTAATGGAAAGATGCTCCCTAATAGCCAACACCTCAAACATGCCCGTAGCCGCTCGAGAAGCCTCCATCTACACAGGCGTCACAATAGCAGAATACTACAGAGATATGGGCTATGATGTCGCCCTAATGGCTGACTCAACTTCACGGTGGGCCGAAGCTCTTCGAGAGATTTCAGGACGATTAGAAGAAATGCCCGGGGAGGAGGGCTATCCAGCGTATTTAGGCTCCAGATTGGCGGCCTTTTACGAAAGGACGGGCAGAGTGGTGTGTATAGGCTCAGAGGAACGTATAGGTTCTGTTTCCGCGGTTGGCGCAGTTAGCCCGCCTGGAGGCGACTTCTCAGAACCTGTAACCCAAAACACTCTTCGAGTAGTCCGGGTATTTTGGGCGTTAAGCAAGAGATTAGCGGAGCAAAGACACTTCCCAGCGATTGACTGGTTGACATCATATACTCTTTATGGAGGTAGCCTAAGAGATTGGTATAGGGAGAATGTTTCTCCAGAATTTCCGGATTTGGTTACTGAGGCTATGTCGTTGTTGCAGAAGGAAAAAGAGCTTATGGAAATCGTTCAACTGGTTGGTCCTGATGCTTTACCTGAATCTGAAAGGGTTATCCTTGAAGCTGCTAGGATGATCCGGGAAGATTATTTACAGCAGAGCGCTTATTCGGATGACAGTTTCTGCTCCATGGATAAACAGTATAAGATGTTAAGGGCTATTATTTTGCTGTATGAGAAGATGAAGGAATTGCTCGATGCGGGTATTTTAGTCAAAGATATGTTAGAACTGGATGCTTTTGACGTAATAGCTAACCTGAAATGGTTCCAGGAACAAGAGTTCGAAGATAAGTACAACCAAGTGTTGAAGGACATTGAAGCTTTAAAATCTTCCCAGTTCGCCGTCGAAGAAATTGTATAAAACTAAAACCGGTTTTTATCCCTTTTTTTTATTCATTTTTTACGCTTTTTTAGGCGCTTTTATTTTTGTTTTTTTATGCTGAGATTTTTAACGACGTTCCCTTTTTTTCCTAATTGTTCATCATTTTTTAGCGTAAACGGAAGAGTTTTTAATGCGGTATTATTCTTTTTGTTTTGATTATTGGTTAAATTCGTAGATAGTTTTTTCAGGAAATTTTTGTGTGTTTTGGAGGTTTTTTGTATGACTACTGTGGGCGCTACAGAGCTCTTAATTATACTCTTCATATTTTTGTTGTTGTTTGGTGCGTCGAGGCTTCCTCGGTTGGCGAGAAGTGTAGGAGAGGCTCAGTCTGAGTATGAGGCTGGTCGAAAGGAAAGGCCTGGTGGTCGAGAGAGTGGTTCAAAAGAGGTAACGGAAGAAGTTGCTTTAATTGAGGCTGCTAAGAAGCTTGGTATTAAGACTGAAGGGAAAACGGTGGAGGAGATAGCGAAAGAGATTTTAGAGTCGAAGGAATAGGTAGAAATATTTTTGAGAAGTTTCAGGGGTTTTATTTTTTTGGTTTGTGGTGGGGCTTGTAGTTTTTGAAGAGTAGTGATGGTTTTGGGATCCCGCCTGGTGATTATGAGGAGGAGTTGGTAAGCCATTTACAGGAGCTTGTGAGGCGTCTTAGGAGGATTTTTGCGGCTATTCTTTTAGCTAGTGCTTTTTGGGCTTTTGCGCCGGGGAGTTTTCTTGATGGTAGGCTGTCTCTTAAAGATTATGAGCCTATGTGTGTTCGTTTGATTAAAGAGTTAAAGGGTTATATGTTGTCTCATAGGTTGGATCTTTATGTGACGGATTTTTCGGCGATTTTTTGGGCTTATGTTGCGGTGAGTCTTATTTTCGGTATTTTGACTGTTGTTCCTTTTATTGCGAGGGAGATTTATCTTTTTGTTGAGAGGGCTTTGTTTGAGGAGGAGAAGGCGTATTTTAAGTGGTTTGTAGTTTCTTTTTGTTTGCTTTTTTATGCGGGTGCTTTTATTGCTTTTGTTGTGATTTTGCCTATAACTTATGGTGTTCTTATCGATTTGGTTTATTATGCTGATGTTATGCCCATTTACACTTTGGATAGTTTTCTGACTTTTCTTTTTATAGCGGTTATAGGGATAGGGTTGGCTTTTACTTTTCCTGTTTTTTTGACGATGCTTGTGTTGGCGGGTGTTTTCACTACGGATGATTTAAGAAAGCGGTCTCGTGAGTTTATTTTTGTTCTCGCGGTAGTGACTGCGGTGGTGACTCCAGATCCTTCGGGGATAACTATGATGATATTATTAGTACCCATGATAATCGAATATTACGCAACTATTTCAATCGCGAAACGTATAGAAAGGAAAGAAAGCTTGAGGAAAACAAAAGAATTAGCTAAAAAAATTCTTGTAAAAGAAGCGTTGCACGCTGTGAAATCGCGAGGAAAAAGAGAAAAAGGAGTGACCGCGACCTAAAATCGATAAAAATTCTATTATAGTAGGGATTTAGAGGAAGGATTGTGGGGAAAATGAATGTAGGTTTTTTAGCGTCAGGGCGTGGCTCGAATTTTAAGGCTATAGCGGATCATGTAAGGCTTAAAGTGTTAAAAGATGTTGACTTAAGGATTGTGGTAAGTAATAATGAAAAGGCTAAGGTTTTGGAGCTTGCAAAGGATTATGGGGTAGACAGTGTTGTTTTTCCTTATGATAAGGCTAATCGTGAAGATTTTGAGAGAAAAGCCATTGACGAGATGGAGAAATATGGTGTTGAATTGGTGGTTTTAGCAGGGTTTGACCGGATACTGACTCCTCTTTTTATTAGGCATTATAAATGGAGGTCTATAAACATTCATCCTTCTATTCTTCCTGCTTTTCCGGGTCTTAATGCACAGGAGCAAGCGTGGAAGTATGGCGTGAGATTCTCTGGTTGCACGATCCATTATGTTACGGAGGGTGTGGATGTTGGACCGATAATAGTTCAAGAGGTTGTGGGGGTAAAGTGGGCTGATACGGCTGAAACTCTCGCTGATAGAATTTTGGTTTATGAGCATAGGATGTTCCCTAGGGCTGTTCAAATGATCGCTGATAAAATAGTTGAGCCTCCGGAGCCTGGTGATAGGAAGGTAAAGATGGTTTTAACTGGGGAAGAGTGGGTTGAGTGGGAAAAAGAATGGGATAAGAGGCAGGAAAAATACGTAGTTTTTCAGGAGGAGGAGTGGGAGAAGGCAGGGAAACCGTTAAAATCCCTCTTATAAAAAGCGTTGGGGAATTGTTATGGCGGAAATTTTGGACGGTAGAGGCCTGGCGGAAAAGATCAGGCTTTCTTTTAAAGAAGAGATTGAAAAGATGGAGAAAAAACCATGTTTAGCCGCGGTACTCGTAGGCGAAGATCCTGGTTCTAAAATTTATGTTGGAATAAAAGAAAGAGCTTGCAGTGAAGTAGGCATACTCTCAAAAACGTATAGACTTCCCGAAGAAACGAAACAAGAAGAGTTGTTAAACCTCATAGACAAGCTAAACAATGACGAAAACACTCACGGTATCCTAGTACAAATGCCCCTCCCAAATCAAATAAGTGAAAACATCGTCATCGAAAAAATATCCCCCGAAAAAGACGTAGATGGCTTGCACCCCGTAAATCTCGGAAAGCTTTTCCAAGGTAACCCTTCTCTCCTTGTTCCCTGTACGCCAAAAGGCATTATGAATCTCCTTGACCACTATCAAATAGGCGTCGCTGGAAAAAACGTGGTAATAATAAACCGGAGTAAGCTCGTAGGTCGCCCCTTATACGCTATGATGATAAACGCTGACGCAACGGTAACAACCTGTCACTCAAAAACAAAAAACTTAGAAGAAGAAACAAAAAAAGCAGACATTCTCGTAACCGCTGTGGGAAGACGTCCCTCCTTCACAGTTACAAAAGAGATGATCAAAGAAAATGCAGTCGTAATAGATGTGGGCATAAACAGGATAGAAGGAAAACTCTACGGCGACGTAGATTTTGAAAACGTAAAAAACAAAGCATCATACATCACTCCAGTACCTGGCGGAGTAGGCCCGATGACCGTAGCAATGCTCCTAGAAAATACCCTCATAGCGGCAAAAAACATCACTCCCTAAAAAATCAGCAAAACATTTTCAAAACCTACTTTATAAATTAATCAACATGAACCGAAAACAAAGAAAAACATGAAATAAACCAAAAGTAAAAAAGGAAGGATTTCAAAATAAGAAATGAAAGATTAGTAATTTTTTAAAGAACTTTTTGTCAACCCGTCTTTCATAAAGTCTTTTCCTTCACTAATGGGAGTGTTTAAGCGTGTCTTATGAGGAAGCAATGGATCTATATGCAGCAGGTCAAAAGGCCTTAAATGTTTATGATTTTGATACTGCGATAAAACTCTGGTTAAAATCTGTTGAGATTTTTCTTAAAATTGAGAGCAAAGATGATGCTAGCGCCATACTTAACAACATCGGGTTAGTGTATCGTGCTTTGGGCAGGTTTCAAGAAGCCTTAGAACATTATCAAAAATCTCTTAAAATATCTGAGGAGATAGGAAGCAGGGAAGGAGAAGCCGCGAGCATTAACAACATAGGATTAGTATATCGTGTTTGGGGCAGGTATCAGGAAGCCTTAGAACATTATCAAAAATCTCTTAAAATATTTGAAGAGATAGGAGACAGGGCAGGAGAAGGTACAACCCTTAACAACATCGGGTTAGTGTATCGTGCTTTGGGTAGGTATCAGGAAGCCTTAGAATATCATCAAAAATCTCTTAAAATACGCCAGGAGATAGGAGACAGGGCAGGAGAAGGTACAACCCTTAACAACATCGGGGAAGTGTATTATGCTTGGGGTAGGTTTCGGGAAGCCTTAGAACATTATCAAAAAGCGTTGAAAATACAAGA
>JAEOSI010000152.1 GCA_016840425.1 Candidatus Wukongarchaeum yapensis | reverse complement strand
TATCTTAAAGAAAAGTTTCAAGGAATTGCAGAAGTTGCTATAGATGGTTCAAATATCACTTTCAGGTCTGATGAGGAAGAGTTTTTTTCAAAACGATTGATACGATTTTTTACCAGAAAATATTTCCACAGAAGCGGTTTAAAACATGAATGTAAAATAGTGTCTCTTGGAAAACCCTTTTACCGTATTCTCTACCGCCCATTTGAAGTCGAAGAAGAAGAAGAGAAAGAAAAGATTGAAGAAGAGAAAAAAGAACTCTTAATACCATCAGAAGAGGGAGAAATAATAGAAGAAGAAGCGCTTGAAGAAGAAATAGAAGAAATGATGGAAGAAGAGGAGCTAGAAGAAGAAGAAGAAGCGCTTGAAGAAGAAATAGAAGAAATGATGGAAGAAGAGGAAGAAGGATAGGATATCTTCCACTATTTTTTGATTTTGGGTGGGGTTTTTTGCTTTTTTTAGGTTCTTTCTCTTCCAAAATAACCTCCAGCTATTCCTGCCACAACTGTTGTAAATACTGCTCCTCCATTTCCATAACACTTTAATACAACTGAGAGGATTTCGAAGGAGGCTCCAAAGGCTATGTATCCGAGAAGAAAGGATGTAAATAGAATAGAAATTCCTGCGCTTACTGCTACAGTTGTAGAATTGTTTGTTGTAATTTTTCCTCCAACTAAACAGGCTAAAATCCATGAGAAGAACCCCATTATAAGGAGTTTTGTGCCAAATTCTTCTTCCACAGCAAAGGGAGCAGCTAAAAGAAAAGTGCTAGATCCAAAAAGTTCATCAGTATCCGCAGTATTTCCCCCTGTCCAGACTTCTGCATAGTTTATTAAATCCCTGAGTTGTATCTGGAGAATAGTGGTGAGGGCTATCGCGAAAAAGAATGAGGAAGTCAAAATTATTATCGTCGTTCCAGAAACTTCTTTCCAAAACCCCATCCTATTTCGCTCCTTAAAAAATCCAAAAAAAGTAAAAACTGATAATGTTATTAAAATATTTGTTAAAGTTTTAAAACTCTCGTACCCTATTTTTTCACATAGTTTATCAATTTTTGGTGGTGTTTTTTATCGCCCTTGACTCTTTTATTAAAAAAGATGAAAAGAAAAAATCTAAGGATCTAAAAAGCGAATCTAGCTCAAAAATAGCGATGAGCAATCAGTTTCTTAAAAATGTTTCAAAAGAGGATCTTTGGGAAATTTTACGCGAAACAGTGAATAGAATTACTATGTTTCCTCATTATTTATCCTATGTTGAGGAACATATTTTCCCAGAAAATCCTGAAATTTCTCCAGAAGAGCTGGCTCTAAGATTGGGTATAAGTTTAGGAGAGGCGATCGTTATTCTTCACGATCTTTTAGAGAAAAAGAACAAGAAAAAATAATAGATAGAGAATTCGTATTTAAACACCTTTAATAGGCATCGATCAAAATTCATCCTCGCCCTTACTGATTTTATTTCAGGGCTTTTCTTGCTTCTTCGGTTTTATCTTCAAGAACCCAATCCTCTTCTGGTAAGAAGATTACTGTGCTTGTGGTCGCCTCGACAACATGTTCGCTATCAACCTCGATCTCTACAGATTTCGTCATTCTCACTGGGTGAAAACCCAGACATTCAGGACAAAACCAACCGCTGAAAATATCCTCAGGTGTAGCATCTTCTTTAAGTTTTGCTATAACAAACTTCATTTCAATAGGTTTTCCAAGTATCTCGGTACAATCTTCACAAGTTTTCCATTTGCTTTTTTCTTCCGGCAATTTTTCACCCCACAAAATAGTTACAAAAATGATAAAATTATAGTAAAATCCAGTTGGTTTTTTCGTCCATATTTTTTATTCTATGATGGTTTTTGACATTGTAACACTTATCACTTTGTATCCTTGGGTTTCCATCATCATACTGTTAGCTATTTTTACAAGGATTTCATTACCGATTTTTTTTGCTTTTCCTTCCGCTCCTCTGAAGTGTTCTTCTGCAACAGAAAAGAGCTCTTCTGCAATTTTATAGTTTTTGCCGTCGAATTCTCCTAAACCTTTACAATGAACACTCATACCTAGGTAGAATTCTTTTTGAGCTTCAAAGGATTCAATAACTTTTTCGTCTCCCGATTTTTTAGATATGTTTTGTGCTTCATCTATTATTTTAGCTGCTTCTTTGAAGGGGATACTTGCAGTATTTGGATCTTGAAGAGTTCTCATATAATAGTATGCTAATCCTTCCTTCTCACTCGCAGCGTAGAGGAATCCGTCGACCATCATGAGTTCCCTCTCATTCTCCGTAGCAATTTCTAAGAGTCTTACATGTACTTTTCTCGCGATTTTAAACTTTTTAACAGCCTCTTCAAATTCCCCTTCATCTTGCGCTTTTATGCCGTCCATCCAATATTTTTCTGCCGTACTTTTTATGAACACTTTAAGCCTGAGTTTTATAAGCTCTCGCACCTCTCTTCTCAGCTCTTCGCCCTTCTCCCTGAACTCAGGTCTCAAAAAACCTCCTCGGTTATAAGATCTAATCGCTTGAAGTAACATTTTTAAAGCCCTGTCAAGATCCTCCTTCTCTAAAGAGTTTTCAAAAAGTATCTCGCAAGCGCGTGCTTTTGCAATATTCTTTCTCACTTTAGAATTACTCCAAGCCGTGATGTTGCAAATCTCTTTTGCAATCTTTTCCTCCTCTTCAAAAGCTTTAAAAGCCTCTAAAAGTTCATTTGAGCACCTTTCTGGGTCTTCGTGTTCAACCAGCCTTGCTTCTATTTCGTTAAGCTTCCCCATCGAGTAAAATTGTCTTCGAGAAGCTTCTTTTACAAGTATTTCATCCGCTTCTCCCTTATACCTTACAAAACGGGAAAAAAGCGTTGAAGCGTTTTGAAACTTTTCTAATGACGTTTCTAACTCGTTTTTTATGAGGTTTGAATCGCCATAAAACATCTCAATTGAAGCCTCAATAAAAACTTTTAAACTCGCATGTTCCTCCCCAGATTCCTCTAACTCCTGGAGTCTTTCTTCGTATTCTAAAGCTTTAAAGCCAGGGTCATCTTCAAATTCATCATATTCCAAAAGCCCTTTTAAAGCAATATTTAACGTCTCAAATACCAAAGAAAATCCCGCCAATAACATTCTCTTAAAATCTAAAATTTAAAAGAAACTGAGAAACCGAATATTAAAAATATGCTGAAAAACTTAATACCATAATCAAATTTGTCCAACTATTAAATAAAAATAGCACATAAAAAATTATATACTTTCGTATGGGTTGAAAATATCATGGTTGCAAAAGAAGAGTTAATTCCTCCAAAAGAAGAAAACGAGAAAGAGCTCACAATTGAAGAGAAATTTGAAAAATACCGAAAAGCTGGAAAAATATGGGCTGAAGTAAAGGATAAAATTTTGCCCTTTATAGTACCGGGGGCTAAATTACTAGATATTTGTGAAAAAGCCGAGGAGCTGATTATAGAGGCAGGGGGTTTTCACGCTTTTCCATGCAACGTTTCAATAAACAATATAGCTGCCCATTATACCGCTACTGCCGATGATCAAACAACGATTCAGGAAGGAGACTTAGTTAAAATCGATATCGGGGTTCATATAGATGGTTTCATAGCCGATGCTGCCTTCTCTGTTTGTTTGAATCCGGATCATGAGACCTTAATCGAAGCTGTAGAAGAAGCTTTAAAAGCGACTGTTGAAGCCCTAAAACCCGACGCAAAAACGAACGAAATCGGCGAAATAATAGAAAAAACCATTAAAAAATACGGATACCGACCCATAAGAGATCTAACCGGACACACCTTAGAAAGATACGAAATACACGGATCAAAACATATCCCCAACATAAAAATCCCCATAGGACATACCGTAGAGGAAGGAGAAGCCTACGGTTTAGACGTATTCGCAACAACAGGAAGCGGAAAAAGCCACGAAGATAAAACAAAGTGCCAAATATACACTCTCCTACCTATGAGAGTACCCTTACGTTTTAAATCATCAAAAACCCTCCGCCGACATATCAATAAGAACTACAAAACCCTCCCATTTTGTGAAAGATGGCTTCTAAAAGAATTTCCCGCATCAACTGTAAAAATAGGCATGCGCGAACTTCTCTCAAAAGGAGCCCTATACAAATACTATGTACTTGTAGAAGATAAAGGAGTCCTAGTAAGTCAGGCAGAAAACACAGTAATAATCACAAAAGACGGAGCAGAAATAACTACAAGATTGTAAAAATAATAAAAACAAAAAAAGGAAGAATAATAGTAGTGAGCTTTTTTTGTGCTCTTGTTTTTCATTTTATACAACGATATGGATCTCCAGCTGCCTTACAAGTTCTTTATAACGATTTCGGACAGTTACTTCTGTTACTCTGGCAGTTTCAGCTATTTCTCGTTGGGTACGTCTTTCTCCTTCCTGTATCCCCGCTATATAGATTGCGGCTGCTGCAAGCCCTGTAGGGTCTTTTCCGGCTGTTAATCCTTTTTCTTTCGCTTTTTCAAGTATTTCCGCTGCTCTTTTTTGACAGGCTCCAGAAAGCTTTAATTCTGCGCCAAACCTGCTCAAATAATCTATCGGGTTTACTGGCGGGATACTTATGTTGAGCTCTCTTATAAGTAATCGATAACATCGTCCTAACTCTTTTCTATTAACTCTTGATTGATCTGCTACTTCGTCTAAGGTTCTAGGAACGTGTCTGATCCTACTAGCTGCGTAGACAGTAGCTGCTATCATTGCCTCTATGGATCTTCCCCTTATTAATCGCCTATCTATTGCTTTCCGATACATTAAAGCGGAAGTCTCTTTTACGCTTCTAGGTATTCCTAATTGGCTTGATATTCTGTCTAGTTCTGCCATAGCATGGGCCAAGTTTCTATCCACCGAGCTGTGAACCCTTGTCCTGATTTGCCATTTTCTAAGCCTATAGGCTTGTGCCCTTTTGCTTGCTGAAAGTTTTTTACCGAAGATGTCTCTGTCTTCAAAACCGATCATCGTGCTTAATCCTTTATCGTGTACGGTCAAAGTCATCGGGGAACCTACCCTGCTTCTGCGATTCCGTTCTTCCGAGTTGAAAGCTCTCCATTCAGGCCCGAAATCCATTATCTTATCGTCAAGAATCAATCCACAATTACCGCAACAAACTTCCGCTCTCGTTTCATCCTGTATAAAACTATCAGAACCACACTCAGGACAGACCTTTTTACCCGCAGAATTACCCTCTAATCTTTCAGATTCAGAACCCTTAGCCATCCCACATTCCTCAACAAATTTTTTTAAATATGGAAAAAATCAAAACCAAACCATTGGAGAGTATGTACTCTTATATTGTAAACTATAACATAAAAGAGTAAAACTTATAAAACACCAAGTAACCGATAAGCACAAAAGTAATTATCAATTCCGCTCTATAAAAACTTTTCTATCACAAAGCTCTGTAGAAATCTTTGGATTTTTATATAAATTTTTATTTCTATAGAGACTTCTTATTGTTCTGTGGGTGCTGTTGTAGGCGATCATTTTTAGGAAAACTAACAAAAGAGAGGGAACATGCTATAAATCATATGGTTTCTACAGAGCCTATCACAATACCATGTCAAACTCGAAAAGCTTAAAGCTCTTCCCCCCTAATGCTAACTCTATCCCCCATTTTTCTCTTCTTTTACTTCTTCTTTTACTTCTTTTTCCACTTCAATTTCTAAGTAAATAGGGCCAATATAACCACATTTAGGGCAATAATACTGGGGAGGTACAAGCCAACCGCTAATGC
>JAEOSI010000151.1 GCA_016840425.1 Candidatus Wukongarchaeum yapensis | reverse complement strand
CATGATTATCATTTTGTCTTTTGTTTTTTCGATAAGTCTACTATCAAGTCTGTAGGTTCCCCTGACTTTTTCGAATTCCGCTGGGTCAACGAACCGTTCTTCTTGCACGCGGGTTACGTAGAGGACGTCTATTTCTTTGATGACGCTATCTATTGTTTCTAATTCTTTTACCTTAACCCCGTTTTCTTTCAATTTTTCTGAAACTTCTTTTTGCATCCTTAACATAGGGTGAGATACTAGAAATAGTTCTATGTTAGGGTATTTTGCAAGGGCATAAGCTAAGGAATGGGTTGTCCTCCCATATTTTAAATCACCTAACATCGCGATTTTTAACGACTCTATTCTGCCTAATTCAGAACGGATTGTGTATAGATCAAGGAGGGCTTGAGTCGGATGCTCTTGTTGTCCGCTTCCTGCATTAATTATGGGGATGGGGGAAACTTCTGCTGCCAGCTTTGCAGAACCTTCTTTTGGGTGTCTTAAAACTATTATGTCTGCATAGTTAGCGATTGTTCTTATAGTATCTGCTAAACATTCTCCTTTAGCAACTGACACTTTTTGTGGATCGCTGAAACCAATAACATGACCACCAAGCTTGAACATTGCAGATTCAAAACTTAACTTCGTCCGCGTGCTAGGTTCGAAAAACGCAGTTGCTAAGATCTTACCCTTTAAAATTTCTGAGGAACTCTCGGAAAATTCTTCCATCTTAGAACTTACATTTAAAATATGATCGATTTCCTCTCGCATGAGATCCGTAATAGAAATTATATGACGACCTTTAAAACCTAGACTCATCCAAATATTCCTCCACGCACACACTTTTCCCTCCTATAAATAGATTTACCAACCTAAAAAAACTTTTACTGAAAAACAACATAAAAAAAGAGAAGGTGATAAGGCTTGGGATGGGAGAGTTTATAACGCTTAAAAAGGCTTTGTTGTTATTTCAAAAGTTGTTGATTGTTGCTTCTTCCTAATTTTATGTGAGCTTTTGCAAGGTGACCCGCGGCGAGGGCAGCGAGGAGGGATAGTTCTCCGCCAAGCACTACCGCGCTTAAAATTTCTGCGAACTTTAAAGCATTAGTTCCGGGAGGATCCCCGCCTCCTTCACAGGATAATAGTTCAAGGAGATTTTTCTGTCTTGGTAGGCGTGTGCCGCCCCCTATTGTCCCTACTTCTAGGCAGGGGAGGGTGACAGAACCGTAAAGATCGCCTTCAGGAGTGGTGGAAGTTGTGGTTATTCCGAGGGAACTTTCCACGGTTTGAGCCACGTCTTGGCCGTAGGCTATGAAAGCTGCAGCAACCATGTTGGCGAAATGAGCATTAATGCCGGGGGAGTAGCCTAACGCTGAGCCTATGAAGTTTTTCTTCAGGTTTACTTCGCATATTGCTTCTGGCGTAGTTTTAAGCTTTTTTTCAACGATTTCTCGCGGTATTGCTGCTTCAGCTATGACGCTTTTACCCCTTCCCTCGATGAAGTTTATTGCTGCAGGTTTTTTGTCAGCGCAAAGATTCCCTGAAAGAGATACACACCTTGGAAAAGGCAGGTTTTCCACGATAAAGTTTACAGCTGCTTCCGTGGCGATGGTAACCAAGTTCATTCCAAGAGCGTCGCCTGTTGTAAAAATGAACCTTAAAAATACCGTGTCCCCCACTAAGTAAGGGGAAATTTTTACCAGTTTTCCGTGTCTTGTAGTTGATTCACAAACCTTTTTTATTTCATCGAAGTGTTCTTCGACCCATGTTTTTAACTTGAAAGCGTTTTCTACATTTCCACAGGCAAAAACTGGAGCGCGGGTCATTTGGTCTCTGTAAACTTTTGCCCTTGCTCCTCCTCCCACATTTATCGCAGAACAACCTCTGTTTACGCTAGCTACAAGGGCACCTTCTGTAGTGGCAAGCGCGAAATAATACAAATCGTCAGCGTAATCACCTTTTACTTTGATTTTAACAATTCCTATGGGGATTTCTACGCTACCGACAGGACATTCTATGTTTCTACCGCACAACTCGTTAAAGTCTAACGTTGATACGAGAGAAGAGAGGTCTTTATTCGTGATTTTTTCTAAAGCAAGTCGCCTAATTTTCGTCGCGACATTAGCATCGCCCCCCACTAATTCTTCGATCTCATGGAACTTTAAATCTCCTCTAACAAGCCGATCTACAACATCTTCAACTTCGACTAAAGAGATAACCATAAAAAACACCTCCAAGAAAATTGAGGATAAAGCATTTTCTTTGTTTTAGAGCGGATAGATTGAAGAAATAGCTGGGGACATTGATTCAAAATGAGAAGGTTATCAAGAAGTTTGACTTAATTATGTTGCTAATTTAAAAAGATAGTTAATAAAGCTTTTCTCAAGCCTGAATAGGAATATTTTGAATCAGTTTCTTTCTTTAACTGTCTTCTTGTTCTCTTTAGAGTTCTGTGAGACTTTACGTGAACGATATTTTAAAACACGGAATCTCCAACATCTCAAAAAACAACACCAAAAATAAAAAGAACATATAAACATTTTAAGAAAAATAATATAATCATAACATTATAAACAAACATAATGAAAGCATTCAAAGAACTAAAACCGCTTGATTTATAAATCTTTGAAGCTAAAAATAGAGCCGTCCAAGATGTGGGGCGAGTAGTCTAGAAAGGGATTATGCCAGCCTCTAGATTGGCATGATGCCTGCCTTGGGAACCGCCGATCAACAACATGTTTCCAGTAAGTCAAGTAAGCAGGTGGTCGTGGGTTCAAATCCCACCTCGCCCACCAATTTTCACTAATTTTTAATTATTAGAAAAATAGATTTTTTATTTTTGTTAGTTTAATTTATGTTATTATAATTTTTGCCATGTAGGGGCCTAAAAGATCGTAGCCTTTCTCCTCGTAGTAGGGGCGAACTCCTATACCGCTTGTGACTAAAAGTTTTTTGATGTCATATTCTTCTTTCACTATTTTTTCTGCGGTTGAGAGGAGGTTTGATCCCCATCCTTTATGTTGCCAAGCGTTTTCAAATTTTTCACCTATTGGTACTTGAAGTCCGTAAATTCTTAACTCTCGAACTATTGCAGTTTTTTCATCTATTTCTGGGCGGTGCGCGTTTTTTGAAGGTATTCTTAGTCTCAAAAAACCTATGAGAACATTGTTTTTCAGATCCTCGTATGAAAGAAATATTTCCTCTCCGCCCGAAGCTTCGTAACTCTGTCTCTTTAAACAAACGTTTTCAATATCTACCATTATCCCTTCTTTATGGGCTTTCAACCCTGCCTCACGACACCTTATACACCCGCATTTTAACCCTTCATTTTTCATATGCTCTTTAACAACATCTCTAAGATGCCCTATTTTGGGCCCTGCCTCTATAAGGTAGGCTGGAATGTCCCGTTGAATCCTTTGGATTCTTAACCATGGTGGAACCATAGCTTTTATTTCTGCTATCAATTTGATTAACTCTTCATCAGAATAAGGAACATATTCTCCCTTCCTCCACCGCTCATAAAGCTTGGTACCTTCTAAAACAAGACATGGATATAACTTTAGCATGTCGGGTTTAAACCTTGGATCGTTAAAAAGCGCGTGAAAAGCTTCAAGATCCCGGTGATAATCCGTCCCTGGAAGACCGGGCATCATGTGAGCCCCGATTTTTAATCCAGCATCCCTAGCCAGCTGAAAAGCTTTCACCACATCTTCTACAGTATGACCTCGTTCTACCTTTTCATATACATCGTCATAAAGGGTTTGCACTCCTATTTCGACCCTGGTGGCACCAAGCGTTAACATAAGGTCTAAGTGAGATTCCCTGCAATAATCTGGCCTAGTTTCTATTGTGAGCCCTATACACCTTGATGGCGCGGTTTCATTAAATTTTTGAGCCTCTATTAATGATTTTGAATCTTGTTGGTTCATGGCGTCTATACATCGTTTAACGAACCACTTTTGGTAGCTTATCGGCGTGGAAGGAAAAGTTCCTCCCATGATGATTAGATCGATCTTGCTGGTAGGATGACCTATACTCATCAACTGTTTTATACGAGCCTTCACTTGAGCCGAGGGATCATATAGGTGCTGTGCACCTCGGAGGGATGCTGGCTCTCTCCCGGTATAGGATTGGGGGACATCTTGTTCGGGTCCACCAGGACAGTAGGCGCACCTACCGTGGGGGCATGGGTAGGGTTTGGTCATTACGGCTACTACTGCTACTCCTGAAAGGGATCTTACTCTTCTCTTGCGTAGTAAGCCTATAAGGACGGGGAACTTCTCAAGGTCGTCTGATATTTTTTCTATTAGTTCAGAGTTGCTTGGGCATTTTGGTAGGGAGTATTTGGCGCATATTTCATGCTTTATTTTGTCGACGTAATCCCTCCCTTTTATTTTTCCTTTTATTGCTGCTTCATAGAGTTTAGAAACTATCTCTTCACAAGCTTTAGAGTACACCAAATCAGCCGCTCTAAAAACCTGGCTCACAAAATCTCACCTTAAATTTACTCTCTTTTTTGTTTTATCCCCCACCCAAGCTATGAAAGAGAACAAAAACAGTTTTTAGAAATTATGTTTTTTAAAAAAGTTATCTGCGGCGGCGAGAAGTGGCTTCAGGTTGTCCTGAGGCTTGTCCTAGCATGATTCTTTTCCAATGAAGTTTTCGATATCTCATTCTTGGGGATGGTGAATGTTTTTCACGAGACTCGACTTTTGGTGTTTGTTTTCTAACTTTTCCTGCTTTAGTTAAGCTACCGTGACTGCCTGGCAAAAATTAACACCTCACTTCTTACTCACGATATATTCTTATTCCTATTAAAAAGTTATCTTTTGCCCGGATGCATCCCGCGTGTATTTTCCAAAACATTTCTTGATTTCTCGAAGTTTGTTTGAATTAAAAACTGGTCCTTCGGTGCATAATATGGTTCCTGTAGGGTCTAAAACACATTGACCGCACAAACCTATGGCGCATTTTACATATCGTGTTAGACTAACTTGAAGCTCTATTCCATGCTTCTCTGTAATCTCAAAAACTTTTTTTAACATAAGCTCTGGACCGACTGCGTAGACCTCATCCACCTTTTTTTCAGAAACTATTTTGAGGAGGGCTTGGTGTGCTAATCCTTTCATGCCCCTTGTTCCATCATCAGTGCAAGGCTGAATAAATATTCTTGAATTTTTCTCTGCTAACTTTTCCATCTCTTTTAAAAAAACAAGTTGTTCCTTTGTTTTTGCAGCTATTATAACATCTATCGTGTCAAAGATATTGAGTTTTAAAAACTTTTGAATGAGGGCGCGCAAAGGTGCCATGCCATAACCTCCCCCGACTGCTACAATCTTTTTTCCTTTCAAAGCGAAACCCTTCCCGTAGGGTCCTCTAATTCCAAGAAAATCTCCTGCTTTTTTTGAACAAACAGCCCTTGTGGCTTCCCCTACTTGTTCAACAGTAATGGCGATAATTCCTTTTTCTTTATCTATTATCGAAAGACCCATTGGGGCCTCGTCTACGCCAGGACACCACACCATGACAAACTGTCCAGGTTCTGCTATCCTCGCAATGTTTGGAGCCTTCATCTCAATCGAAGATACTGTAGGATTTTCTTGGATGACCTTTGTAATTTTCACCATTTTAGGCGCGTGGACAATATTGTCGCTTTTATTAGCTTCATTCATGCGCTATTCCTACTATTTCATCGATGGTTTTAATCCCCATTTGTTCCATATAGTTTGCTAAACCTTTAATTATTTCATCAAAGATTTTGAAGTTATTCATGCTCAAAGCTGACCCAATTTGGAACGCTTCAGCCCCTGAAAGTATGAATTCTAAAGCG
>JAEOSI010000150.1 GCA_016840425.1 Candidatus Wukongarchaeum yapensis | reverse complement strand
ATAGACCAGGGCGTCGCGAAAATCATACCTTTCTGTACGATGAACAGTATTCATAGAGAGGCGATTGAAAAGCGGAACATTGTTAGCGTGCAGGAATGGCTGAAAAGCAAAAGGAAAACCAAAGAAGCAGAATTAATGGCAGTAGCATAAAAAAACAATTCAAATAATAATATATTTTTTATTTTAAACTATTAGCGCGGGGATTTTGTATTCCGTTTTTTGTTGGAGAATTTTGGGGATTTTCGGGGTTTTATGGCGATAAATTTTTATTTAAGTTATAATTGATAATATGTAAGGAATATTTTACGAATTTTTTTGGCGGTAAAAAGCATATAATCATGAAGATTTTTTTACTTTATTTATGCTTTATTTGAAGCTTTTTAATCGTAAAAAAGTGGGAAAAGAAGAGATGGGTATGTTACCAGAAAAGAGGAAAAAACTTGATATGGGTTTAAATTCCGATGATTTAGAAAATAATCAAGGTCATAAAGTGAAGGTTCCTGATCTTGTTATAAAAAAAGCGAGAAAGCTTTTAAATAAAGGTGCTATTAGCGTGTCTTTGATCGGTTCAATGGCACGGGGAGAGGTCCATGAAGGTTCCGATATAGATCTTTTAGTGGTCATGTTAGAAAAGGAAGAAGCTTATTATGATGGTCAAATGAGTACGAGAATAAACCGTACAGCTGTGCATAAAGGTTACATTATAGATGAGATATATGCGCCAGTATCCGCGTTATTATTTGATAATATAACGCCGGAATTGGAATGGGCGGTGAGCGAGGCAGTACCTATTGAGAATAAAGAGGAGGGAGTTTTTGGAGAAATACAGGAGCAAATAAGAGAGATGTTTTTTACACCTGAGAGGATTTCTGGACGGTCAAAGATTTACGAGAAAAGGATTGAAAAATGGACCGGGAATGCTCGTATATCTCTGGAAAAAGGTGATGAAGACACTACGATTTTATGGTTGATTATGGCTATGGAAGAAGAGGTAAGAAATTTTGTTAATTTGAGAGGGTGTAATCCTCAGCCATCAAGGCTTATACCTACGTTAAGGGAGACAAGCCAGTACACACTTCAACATTTCGCATCAATCCTCAATCTAAGAGAGATGGGAGACACGATAATACAAACTTTTAAAGAGATGATTAATACTGGTCAAAAACTGTGTTCGCGGGTCGATACAAATAGATTTACAGGACCGGAAGCTACTATGACGGAACTTATAGGGAATTCTTTGACGCCCATTCACTATAAAAAAAGAATAGCCCATTATGAAAAAACAGATATGATGACCGCTCAGTATTTAGCTTTAAATTATCTTTTAAGACCATTAAACACCCCCTCAAGAATATCTTTTGTTAAAAAATTAGGAAAGAAAATAAGCCTGAGGCGGGTAGTAGGAAGCGCTACAAAATGTTTAACAAAGCTAAAAGATTTTCGTACAGCAGTTCAAAAAGTAAGTAATAAAAGTTAGCGAGCCAACTGTTCTACGTTAACTCATTGTAATTATTCTTCTCGGTGTTTTTTCTTCTTTTTTGACAGGTCGGTTTTTAGATAGGATGTACTATAAAAACCTATAAAAAACCTGAAAGTTAAACAGGTTTTACAATAGGTTAACGAAATTTGGTGCCTCCGTAGCTCAGCCTGGTTAGAGCAACCGCCTCGTAATTTGATTAGAGTATTAGAGGAGCCAAAAAATAGGAGGGTTGCGAGAAAGCGGTGGGTCGTGGGTTCAAATCCCACCGGGGGCTTCATTAACCCCTAAACAATTAATAGTCCACTGATTAGTTTCCCTCGTGATTTTTAATTATTATCGAATATTTGATGCATGTTTAATATCAGTTTAAATAAGAGTATGTATTATCTACTAATGGATGGGAAGTTATGAAAAGAGATTGGAAGTAAAAATCTTGTCAATTCTAAAAGATTTTGGTAGAACACAAAAAGATAGGGTAGGGTATTATGGGGAGAAAATTACGCCCGAGAAGATAATTTTAATTGTTTCATCAGCTTTTAGTGAGGGAGTATTATCCGTTGTTGAAGAAATACCTGGCTTATTGAGCTATTGGGAAAGTTTTCCAGCGCCTGAAGAGATAGGGTTTTTATCTTCAAGAACTTTGGATCCTTTTGAAAAGCGCTTTTTCAACAATGTACAAGTATCAGTTTCTAAAGGGGAAAGGAATTATGTATGGAACGGTCTTTACTGCGCTGTTCTCATACTAAAATTTTTAATAGATTTAGAAATTAAAGTATCAGAAGCAAAAAAATATGGAGAAAAAGCTTTGTATACTGTAGACCGACAAGAAAAGAAGAAAAAATTGAACGATTTGTTAGAATTAATTACGGAAACAGAGGTTAAGATCTGTAGTAAAAGAATTTAGAAATTCTCCCCCGTATTTAGTCATATTTCCACGTTTTGAAAGCAAAATTTTGGCGTGATAAAGTCTTTTCTGAAACTTATTACTTCTTCTTTTTTATGATGAGGGTTTTTTCCTTTGATCAAGATTTTTTCCATAAATTCAGCTATTTGATCCATCTCATTATATGCCATGCCGAATCGTGTCATTTCCTGGACCCCTATCCTTATACCGGAAGGATTTTCCTTTGAGGTTAAAGGGTCCCAAGGTAGGAGGTTTTTATTAACAATTATGTTTGCTTTTTCAAGGTCTTTTGCTACTTTTCTCCCGCCGCCTAAAGAGGAAACATCTAGAAGAACTTGATGTGATTGAGTGAAACCATAAGATTCTGCAAGAACTTTAAAACCTCTTTCAACCAAGGCGCCTGCAAGCTTTTGAGCATTTCTCACAATATTGTTTGCATATTCTTCTCCATATTTTTGCATTTCGAGCAAAGTTATACACAAAGCAGGAATCCTATGGCAATGATGATTACTCACAATCCCTGGGAAAACCGCAGTTTTTAACCGTTCAAAAAGCTCTTCATCGTTTGTAAATATCAGTCCACCTTGGGGTCCTGGCAGCGTCTTGTGTGTAGATGAAGAGACTACGTCTGCTCCTTCACGTAAAGGGTCTTGAAATATTTTTCCGGCTATTAAGCCTAAAACGTGAGCAGCATCATACATTATTCGGATACCTAATTCATCAGCTACTTCCCTAAGCTCTTTTAGTGGGTTAGGGAAAAGAAAGACACTTCCTCCAAAAACAAGAAGATCGGGTTTTTCTTTCTTAACTTGTCTTATGGTAGCATCAACATCTATATTCATTCTTTCTATGTCAAAGGGGTAAGGTTTAACTTTCCCCCCTACAATTCCTACGCTTCCAAAATTTTGGTGGGAAATGTGTGCCCCACAAGGTACTGATAAAGTAAATAATACACCCCCAATCTCCGTTAAAGCTTTAAAACATGCTAGGTTAGCCATCGATCCGCTTAAAGGGCGCAAATCCGTAAAAGTAGTGTTAAACAGTCTCTTCACCAATTCGACGGCTAATCCTTCCACTTCATCGACGTATTTTCCACCCTGATAATGTCTATGAGCAATATCTCCTTCGGCATACCGATGCATAAAATCACTAGCATATAATTTTGTTGCAAGAGGGCTCATCACGTTTTCACTGGCAATGAGGTTTATACATTCCAGTTTCCGCCACTTGTTTTGAGCATCGACCGCTTCTATCACCTTTTCAACTTGTCTTTCCGTCGTATTTACCTCCAAAAATTTCGAAAAGATAAAAAATATTAAATCAAAAATTTAACCTTGAAAATAAATTGAATTGATTAAAGCTTTGTTGGTATGGAAACTTATGTTAATTATTTTTAAATAGATTGTTTTTGATATTTACTTTGATTAGTTATCGAGGCATGAGGATATTGAGTGAAACTCTAGAAAATTCAAATAATGAGGATCAGATCCTTGTAGTTTCATTTCTTGGTCGTGACAGACCAGGCCTAGTTCACGGTGTAACTAGGGTTATCGCAAAGTATAACGCGAACATTGTGGATATAGATCAAACCGTTTTACGCGGCTTATTCGCCATGTTTCTTTTAGTGGATATTGGTTACATAAACGATTCTGTTGAAAAATTTTTAGCAGAACTTAAAGAAGTAAGCGCCGAATTAGGCTTAGTTTTAACGATAGAACCATGGCGACCAGGGCGAAGAAAATCAGAGAAGGATCTTTATTGCTTAACTCTTATTGGGAAGGATAGACCGGGTATAATAGCTACTTTTAGTGAAATATTCGGGGAGACTGATATAAATATTGAACAGATAAGGATGATTGCTAGAGGAGAAGTGATCGCCACAGAGATGATTTTGGATGTTAGCGATTCTAAACTGTCCATCAGTTTTTTGAGGGAAAAGTTGGAAAATACTGGTGGAGAAATGGGTTTAAGCCTTGTAATTCAGCCAAAATATGTTCATGAGATGCAAAAAAGGTTGATAGTTTTTGATATGGATAACACCCTTGTAAGCGGAGAAATAGTCGACGAAATGGCTGAAGCTACGGGAGTTCAGCATAAGGTAAAAGAATTGACAAGTAAAGCCATGAATGGCGAGATATCGTTTGAAGAAGCCTTAAGAGAAAGGGTTCTTTTACTTAAAGGGACAAAGATCGAAATTTTGGAGTCGATATCAAAAAACATCATTTTTACGCCTGGAGCTAAAGAATTGATACGAGCGTTAAAGGCTATGGGTTATAAACTTGCCCTTATAAGCGGTGGTTTTACTTACTTTACTGACCGAATAAAGAAGCAGCTAGGATTAGATTATGCTTTTGGAAACAAACTTGTGATACAGGATGGGATCCTTACAGGTCAGGTAGAAGGTCCTATAATAGACGCCGATGCAAAATGGCGAATAGTTAAAAAAATAGCTGAAAGAGAAGGCATATCAAAGGAAGAAATAGTAACGGTGGGAGATGGCAGTAATGACATGATAATGGTGGAGAATGCGGGTCTAGGAATAGGTTTTAATCCAAAACCAGTATTGACAAAGGTAGCTTCTGGCATCATAACGAATGATAGCTTAACAAGCCTACTATTTGTCTTAGGTCTAAAAGAATCTGAACTTGCCAAAGCAAAAGAAAAGATTAGTAAACAAAACTCGAGCCCATAAACCTCTTAATCTCAACTTTCAACCTCTTTGTTCTCTTCCTCTTTGTATTCTCTCTTTTCTTCCGCTTCTTCCGTTGCTATTACTTGCTGTTCTTTTTTTTCCGCTGTTTTTATATCACTTATATCAGTTTCTTGTTTCTCTGTGGAGGGCTTTAATGCTGTTTTCATCATTTCTAGGATAGAAAATTTTGTAACTCTCTCAACCCCTATATCGTTAAAATATTCCGCCATCCATGAGGCTAAACGATTATCAAAAACAGGCATGTTTGCATTTTCTTCCCAAAAATCTCTAATTATCGAAACAAGTTCAAGCACGCTTGAACATTGCATTTCTTTTACTTTGTGCCTCCTATCAAAAAATTCTACTGTGCATTTCAATTCTAACCCAAATTCTCCCAGAGGTGTTATTCTAACCCCATACCTTGACGATCCATAAAGAGACCTTATAGGAAATTCAACCATTCAAAAACATCCAGCCAAAATATTTTAGAAAATTAAAGAATTAACCGTAATCCCTGTTTTCCCGATTACAGTTTCATTCTAACCCTTCAATCATTCTCCGTCTTCTTGCAAGTTTTTGTTGAAGCTCATTTAACATCTCCATCCTTGGATTAGAAAATCCCATTGATGGAGCTGGTGAAGTACTCGGAGCCTCACTAGGACCGGTCTCAACCCTTTCCCACGTAGGCACATACCCCTCTTGTGGCTGTGGTTGTGGGGGCATTTGTGGGGTTTGTTGTGGGGGCATTTGTGGGGTTTGTTGTGGGGGTATTTGTGGGGTTTGTTGTGGGG
>JAEOSI010000149.1 GCA_016840425.1 Candidatus Wukongarchaeum yapensis | reverse complement strand
TGAACCTGTTTTGTTGCGAAATAAGCAGGCTGCAAGACAGGGGTTAGAGTTGCATAAAAAGATCTTTGACCAGATAGGCACTTCTAAAGAGCGTAAATCTGAGGCATTCAAGAAATTGAAACAAGCATTAGGTTATTCCTTAAGTGTTGTTATTTGTGCGGTTCCAAAAGAAGGTTTTGGATATGTGTATCAGCTTATAGATTCCAAAGATGTAGATATTCTTTGGATAGTAAAAGAGAATTTGAAAAAGAATAGGTTGATCAAGAACTTTCCTGATGAGGTGATCTCAATAAAGAGATTGCTAAAATGAAAGGTAAACTTTCAGCGAGGCTCAGAAAGAGGCTTTAGAGAAGATCAGGTTGAAGAAAAGCTGAAGAAGCTCTCAATGGTTATAATCAGTAGAGATGTTCAGAAATTTTTCATCCTTTTACCGTGAAAATCTTCTCTAAGGGTAAAAAACTATAAAGAGTAGAAAAACTATAAAGAACTTAATAATATAGAGGGTGGGTTTCTGCTTATGAGTGAAGATTCTGAAAAATTTAGCAACATGTTTCCTAGGGCCTACTTCTACCTATTGAAGGAGTTTGCAAACTTCTTTGATCCTAAACTCGCTTACGGAACTTTTGCAAGAGTAGGTAAAAAACTCGCTTTTACGATGCTTGCACAGTTCGGAGGCGAAGCGGACGTATTAACTGCTTTAAGCACCTTTGAATCTGCTCCCGCTGAAAAGGATGGAAATATAATATCCCTTCCAAGATGCCCTTATTTCAACTTAACTGAAAATTATAACAAATTCGCGCTTAGAAGTATACCTTTAGAAGTCGAAAAAATGTTGGAGGCGGCAAACAAAACGGGAAAACATGCCGCAGTAGTGCCCTTTTGCTTGATCCATCAAGCTTTCAGAGACGCTATAGGGTTTCAGTTCGCATTAGAAGTAAAGCAGTTAGGAGCAAAACACCCCATCACAGGAGAAATAGTGCTCGCAGAAAAAAACATACAAGAAGTAGGGGTTTCACCAGACGATGTCAAAGCAAAGCTTGGCTCATCAGTCTGCGTATATCACCTCTCAGGGTTCCGAGAACGCGACCGAGGAAAAAAATAACAGTAGGCGATAAAGAAAAGACAAAAAGAAAAATCCTTTTTGCCCTTTTTTCTTAAAAAAACAACTTCAAAAAATGGGAGAAGAAAAAAAATTAAACGCCACCACATTGGTAGGCCAAGTCCTCTCCTTTATTCCTATATTTTTCTTAGTCTTCCCAAAATATTCTTTAGGGTTAGTCTGTATGAAGATTGGGAAGACATAAAAGAGTGAACTACTCCTCCCTCTCGGAAAGAGCTTCCTGTTTCAACGATTACCTGCTGGAATCTCCACAGGCGTGAATTCGGGCAGTCCCTGCCCTACTGCGCCCCGTCTTGACTTCCTTTCGGCTTTACGAAATACAGGACTCAAGACGATGCTGCATATTTCGACCCTTGCCTGCAGGTAAGCGTAAGACTATATATGATGAAAAATATAAATACTTTATTATTGTTGTTCGGCTTTCATTCCCCGGCTGTCGCAACGGGACTTCCCGCCGACAAAGTTAAATGTAGAATTTTGTTGAAGTTTATTGAAAAGGTTGGTGGATGTTTTTGGAGATGGAAATTGTTCCAGATTATTGGGTTAAGGATATCTCGCTCGAGGCTGATGGTAGGAAGCTTCTTGAATGGGCTGAGTTGAGCATGCCTGTTGTTATGAAGATCCGGAAAAGGTTTGAGGAGGAGAAGCCTCTTAAAGGTTATACTCTGGTTGGATGTCTGCATATTACTAAGGAGACTGGGGTTCTAGCAAGAACCTTAAAAGCAGGAGGTGCAAAAGTTGTTCTTACTGCTTCTAATCCTTTGTCTACAACAGATGAGGTGGCTGCAGCCCTCGCAGTTGAGGGTATAAATGTTTACGCGATAAAAGGAGAGTCGAACGAGGATTATTATAGGTGTATAGGTTATGCGCTTTCTCATGAAGCTGATATTACGATAGATGATGGGGCAGACCTTGTTTCAACCTTGCATAAAATGGCAAGGGGAGAGAAAGGGGGTGAAATGGATATCGTGGAAAGTGTTTTGGGAGAAAGACCCGACCTTATAGAGAAAGTTATCGGGGGAAGCGAAGAAACCACAACCGGGGTTATTAGATTGCGGGCTATGGCGAGGGATGGCGCGTTAAAATACCCCCTAGTGGCGGTTAATGATGCTAAAAGCAAAAATCTCTTTGACAACCCCGTAGGCACAGGACAGTCTGCCCTCGATGGAGTCATTCGCGCTACAGACGTATTAATTGCCGGTAAAAACTTCGTGGTTGTCGGTTATGGACATGTAGGATCAGGCATAGCAGAAAGGGCAAGAGGCCTAGGGGCTTTAGTCATCGTAGTGGACGTTAAACCCCATAACGCATTAAAAGCCGCAATGTACGGGTTTAGAGTCGCCACAATGAGGGAAGCTGCAGAGTACGGTGACATTTTCATAACAGCCACAGGAAACATAAACGTTATCAGAAAAGAACACTTCGAACTCATGAAAAACGAAGCAATCCTAGCAAACGCCGGTCATTTCGATGTGGAAATATCGAAACCAGACCTAGAAGAGCTATCTGAAAACATAAGAGAAATAAGGCCCTTAGTCACCGAATATAAGCTTAAAAACGGAAAAAGGCTCTTCCTCCTAGGCGAAGGAAGATTGGTGAACCTTGCATGCGCAAAAGGACACCCAAGCGAAGTCATGGATATGAGCTTCGCACTACAAGCCCTCTGCGCCGAATACATGGTGAAAAACGCAGATAAACTACCGGTAACGGTGATTGATGTGCCCCAGGACATCGATGAAAAAGTAGCTCGATTAAAACTAGAAACAATGGATCTCAAAACGGAAAAACTTACAGAACAACAAGAAGAATACCTAAAATCGTGGAAAATCGGGACTTAGCTTAAAAAACACAAGCCCTCTATTAAACCCTTTATTTTTCCATTTTCGCTTCTTTTTTCGTTAAGTCAATGAAATTTTTAAAAATTATGGAATTTTTTTGTATCTTTGGAAGGCTTTTTATGATGTTTTCTGCGTTTAAACCGAGATCTTTTAGGAGTTGTTTGTATGTATGGAGGAGGGTTATGAACTCTTTATAATTGAACTCTGGGTGGAACTGTATCCCGTAACATGATGCGTTTGGGATCTCGAATGCTTGGATAAAATGATGGTTTTTGTGTTGGTGGGAAGATATAGTGGATACATCTTGGGTTTTTATTTGATTGTAATGAAAGGTATATGCGTTAAAATCTTCTTTATATCCGTTAAATATCAGATGAGGGGGGGATCCTATGGTTACTTTGGTGATGCCAATTTCTGGATCATCCAAGTATTTTACGCTACCTTTGCTATAGCATTCTGCCAGTAGTTGGGCTCCGAAACATATTCCGAAGATTGGAGTGCGTTTTTCTTTTTCGAGCTTTTGATTAGCTTTTATTTTTCCAGTGATAAACTCCCTTGTTTTGTTGAGCCAGTCGACGTCAGCAGTAACTTCTGTCATTCCTCCAGATAAAATCAGGGGTTTTGGGGGTAGTTTTTCTAGTGTTTGGGTATTTTCAACTATTGAGATTATAATTGCGTTAATGTTGAATTCTGCTAATCGTTTTACGATTAGGTGACCGTATCCATGTTGGGGGTCGATTTTACCGTCTGCTTCTAAGACTATTACGTCTGCTTTTTGTAAACTTTTTTCTATCGTCATTTTTTTAGCCTCTTTCTGCGTATCTGATGTATATAATTATTAATAAAGCCATTATTAATGTCCCTGTCCCGATTATAATCAGTTCGAGTATGGGGTTTATCTCGTAAGATGAGCTTAGAATGTCGAAAACAACTGCGAAAACTTCGATGATGCCAACGATTGTGAATAATAGCGCTATTGTGTTTAAAGATTCGTCTCTTTGTTCTTTTTGTCGTTGATAAAGCTCGTTTAGTACTTCTTCTATTAGTTTTACCCTGCCTTGGAGTTTTTCAAGCATTTGGTCTGTGAGCCATCTTTCATGTAACTCTCTAAGGAGGAGTCGTTTTTCTGTGTCGAACGTGATTTTTACCCCTCTAAAATAGTCTAAAATGCGATCAATTGCATTTTCAAAATTTCGGATTTCATCAATAGCGGTTTGAAGGTCTTTCATTTGCATATCTTTGTGGTGCCTATTAAAGCTAGCAATGGCAAAATCAACTATGTCTGTTAGTACATCAAGGAATTGCCACTTGGCTTGGGCGATTTCTACTAGCCTTACGTAATCATATACAGGTCTAGTTGTTTGTGAATAACCCTCTTCCTGACTAGATGTGAAGATTATAGAGTGGCCCCAACCGAAATATACGTATCGATTATCATAGATTGAAAGGTCTTGTACATCCATTTGTCTGGAGGGGGTGAGTAGAAATTTAAACGGTTCTCCCGGATTTTCTAACTCAAAAAGGGAGTCATCATCTATGTGATAAAGTCTGTGAGTCCATGGTATGAAATGTACTGCCTTTTCTACTTCGTTGATATCTGGCAAAAAACCGAAATTATTATGGGGGATATTTAGTTTGCGAACGGCTTGAATATATTGTCGTGTTAATTGGAAACAAATATCTTCAAAATATTGTTTATATAAATTGTTTAAAGCTTCTGATACTTCTTCCAACTGTAAAATTGTTATTCCATCACTTTTCTCTAATTTTACTCGCACGCTACATGTTCCTACTCCACAGTCATGAAAGTAAAATCGTACATCGCTAAACTTAAGCGAATTTTCTGGAAAAAGTTCTGAAACTTTCTCTTTTATAGGAAAACAACTATCTTCCAGTATTTTGCCAACAAGTTGGGCCATGACGAATGAAATCTCTTTTCCAGGTGGAGAAAAAACGCCTTTTGAAAGTTTAAACTCTTCACATTCTTCTATACCCCATTCAACTTTTAGGTTTTGGTTCTTAATCTGTAGTGGTTCTTTATTTAACTCCTCAATTAGTTTGTTTTGAATTAAACTCGAACCAGCAAAACCTATCTCATCATCATCTAAATAAATAAAAGTGTTAAATGGAGCGAATATATACTCGTTAATTTTTTCAAACTTCAAATCCGAAGACTTTTTCATCGTTTTGATTTCCATAACTCATACTTTGTTTTTATTAATTTTTAATTTTTTGAAAAAGCTTGCAGAAGGTATAAAACCCTGTTAAATCGCCATCCTAAAACAACTTGATTACTTAATCATATTTTTAAACGCAAAAAATTCAGTAAAAAAAGAGAGGGGGGTTTAGGGTTTTTTTGCGTATTGTGTTGTATATATTATCACTGCTGCTAATCCTATCAATGCTAGTGCTAAACCAAATCCAACCCACGGGAATCCTCCATCTTCTTCCGGTGCTGTAACTGTTACCATAACTGTATCACTAGCACTTTGACCTATTGTGTCATTGACGGTGCAAGTGTACAAGTAAACGCCTATTGCGAGTCCGTCAACGTTGACCGTTATGTTACCACCGGTCCAAGGACCGCTCTCTAAAAGGGTTTCATTTCTCGTAGCTTTATAGCCTGAAGGTTCAGCATCTGAAGTCTGCCAAGTAATATTATGACCAGAAGAACCTTCCTCATATGTTATATCAGCAGGATGGTCAATAACTGGAAAACCAGAGGCAACTTTAAGCAACCAAACATCTGAATTGCTATCATCACTGTAGGAATCCGTGTAACCTGCGATTATGTATTCTCCATCAGAATTCTGAACAACGCTCATGCCAGTATCACTACTTGATCCTCCATAGGTTCTGTTCCACTTCTGATAACCATTTTCATCTGTTTTAATCAATAAAGCATCAGTAATATAACCACGAACAGACATTTTAGAAAATAGTAGCATTTGTTCTTGAGAACCAATAATTATGTATCCCCCGTC
>JAEOSI010000148.1 GCA_016840425.1 Candidatus Wukongarchaeum yapensis | reverse complement strand
AACTTTAATCTACCAATTCCTAATTTAGTTATGGGGTTAATAATATGGGAAAAAACTCGGTATTAGGCCTAACGATTTTTGCAATGGTATTGCCGATATCAGTTTTTTACGTCGACTTTAATGGGCTTGATGCAACCTGGGTTATAGGACTGTTTTACGCATATTTCCGTGTTTCTGCAGGATTTGGTCCAGTCACAGTCTCTGCCGATGAATATGGCATCCTTGAATATCCGGATGTAGGCTATACAGAAAGAAGCTTCTTTTCGGTAGACGCATGGAAAGAAGTATGGGGTGCTGATGATGGACAAACTATGATGATTCTTTGGGCAGCAACCTTAGCACTAGTAGCATTAGGGTTTCTAATTACGTTTTTTGACCCAAAGACAGGAGGAATATTCTTAATTCTTGCCGCAATTGCTGGTTTTGCTTTCACCTTAATGGGATACACAGTCCTCGACGATAATCTAGGAGCTGCGACCATATATCCAATACCTATCGGTGCATTATTCTTACTTATAGCCGGTTTAATCGGTCTCAGAACAGAAGAGTTCTGACAATTAGCACAACAGAGGATGAAAAAAGGGTTATAATTAAAATATAATCCTTTTTATTACGTTTTTTTAGTCTATTTTGGGGTAGCAGTTCACTTTGATTTTTGGAGTAGTTCTCCTAGAATGAAGAGAAAGTTTATGGTGATTTTCATATCCTTTAAATAAGAGGGAAGGTAAAATATTGCGCGCATATTTGGCGCTTCTTTACCTATGGAGACGCTGAAAACGAAGGGCTTTATTTTTAAAAGAGGATTGAAAATTCTTTTGTTTGTTGAAATTTGTTTTCCGATGCTTTCGTTTGAAGCACGGATCATGTAAAAATCATCGATTTCTGCTTTATTGATTTTTACCAGTTGAAACTTCATTAAGTGTTCTTTATACTCGCTGATCAACTTTGTTTCACTTTTTGGAACGATTATGAATTCTGCTTTTGGTTTGTGTTTAAAATCTGCATCGAAAGCGATTTTGTCTAAAGATCTTTTAAACGCTTTTTTTATGTAATATCCAAGAGTGCCCCTATGACCTAAAACTACCGTGATATCTAAAGAGTTAAAGGGAGCTTCTTTGGACAAGCTAAAGGAAAAAGCTGCAGCCCTTGAAGATTTTCCCAAAATTTTTACCCCGGTAACGTATTTTGTCAAAATTCCTTCGATTTCTTGCCCGATGTCTCTTAAAATCAGTTTGTTTTTCATCCTGCCAAGCAAAAAGAAAACAGAAAAAAAAGCCCCAAAAATAATCAAAAATAGTATCCAGTTAAAAGCCAAAGGAAAAACCTCACAAAATACCTAAACTAAAACCATTAAAACGACTATAATAATATATTAAAAGAATTTGAAAAAATTTATTTTAAAGGTTTATGTAGGCATACTGGGAAAATTATCGCTAATTTTTTCTTAGAAAGATTTAAAATCGATTTTCCCAAAAATTTTCCGACCGACCTTGAGATATAAGAAAGCTGTTTTTTATGCATTTATTTCTGGAATACTTTTCATATTAACTAATTGGCGCATATTCCCCTGGTTTTGGAAATTATTAACAGACTGGCTAACAAAAGAATTACCCGAATACGAAAACTTTTTCCGCACCATTTTTGTCATAATTTTTATCTTAGCTGCTTTTGGGGGCATAACGGTTATTTTAGGTGGTATAGCAATAAGCAAGGAACACCTCTTTACAGGAAGATTTCTAATAATTATAGGGGCAGGAATAGGCTTAATAACGCTCATAATATTATTCATATTCGTAGCTATAATCGAGGGGCTTTTAGAAGCCATGCGACTCCTTTTTACCCTCCAAGGACTAGCCGTAATATTAGCAATACTAGCGAGAAGAAATGCAAAAAAGAAAAAAAGATGGAAATAAACCCAAAAAACTGTTGTTATATGAACGTTGGTTCTAAAATTTCTCTAGTATTAAAGAGGGTATACTGAATGGTAGGTTTAGTAGCTTGTATATCTGGTTTCTTAGAATAGATTGAAAATTTGGTAATTAAAGAGGTATGGGAATGATAAGAAATAAGAAGGTGAAAGGTAAATAAATAAACTAGATGTTATTTCTTGGGGTCAGATTCTTAGAGAAGTTTAGGAGGAAACATATTAAACAGCTTTAAATGCGTTTAAATTTTTGAGCTTCAAAGAATATAAAAACCTATTTTTAAGGTTTATAGGGGCGAGATAAGTGTGAGTAATAATGTAGATGTTGCGAAAGAAGTTGTGGAAGACTTTGTCGGGGATATGACGAGGATTTTGAAATTTGGGGAAGTCCAGGCTTATGAAAACATGGCGGTCATACCTTTAATTCTTCAAGATCAGGGTTTAGACTTTATCACCATCCGAGAGGCTGAAGAATTAGAAGTAGCATGGATACAGGAACAGGTTTCAGAATTAGTTGGCCAGTTAGAAGCAGTAAATGTGGGAGAAAAACCGGTACTTATTCCTTTCCTGCAAACAGTTAAAGGGGGCAAGCAAGATAGAACCGTCTATGAACCGATCCTTATCCCTGCTGGGCGTAAAAAGAGCAATCCCTTACCTATACCAGCACGGTGTATAGAAGCCTCCAGGTGGACTTATGGGACACAATTAGATGGGGGAAGAATACAGTTTGATGGTGGAAAAGAGACGCGGAAATTTAAGACCTCAGGAGCTAGAATGAACCAAAGTATTTCAAGGAGGCTTATGGAAACACAAGGAGACCAATCAATGCTTTGGGACTCGGTAGAAGCTTACAGTGAACTCATGAGAATAGAAAGAAGCAAAGCACCCACAAGAAGTTATCTTGACATGATTGAAACGAAACAAGAGGAAATAGAAGAATACCTATCAAAGTTTAAGGACGTTGAAGGTCAATGCGGCATCACGGTGCTTGTAGACGGTGAAGTTATCGCTTACGAATTTTACGGCAATCAAAAAGCTTGGAAAGACTTCAGAACTGACGTATTAAAAGGATATATATCTGAGACCCTACTAAGACAACAAATTAAGGAAAAAAGCGGAAAAGAAGAAGAAAAAAAGGAAAAAATTAGCACGTCAGAAGCACATAGAAAAGCGTTAGAAACATTAAGCGAAAAAACTTCTAAAATTGAACCACGAAAAGGAACAGGACTAGGTTACGTCGTCGAATTCAGTTCATCAGACGGAGGATGGCATGGAATAACTCTCATAAACGAAAATAAAATAGCACACTTCTACGCAGTAGGAAAATCCAGCCTAGAAAAAATAAAACCAAGACGGGTATTAGAAACAGCACAAGTACAACGCATCCTGACACCAGAAGAGATTTCAAGAAATCTGCCGCCGCCAACACCACAACAACAATCAATAAACCAAGAATAAAAAAAGACAATAAAAAGAAAAAATTGTGAAAAATATTTTTTCACAAAAATTTCTATTTTTTTTATGATTTTGAAAACCAGAGAAAAAGGAAGATATAGCTTAGTGAAAGAGATATTTGGTCATTAAAAGGTGGAAGGGAAGAAAGAAGGGGAGATTTTTTTCTTTTGTTTATTTTTTGTTGTTTTTTCTTTTTTCTAGGGCGAGCATTTTGTTGTAGCCTGTGAGCATTGCTTCGACGCTTGCCATTACTATGTCTCCGCCTGCTCCGCTTGCTGTGATCATGTTATCGCCTTTTCTTAGGGTTATTCTTACGTTTACTACTGCTTCTGTTCCTCCTGTTATGGCGTCGACGTGGTAGTCTGCGAGGTGGATTTGCGGGATTTCTGTGTTTTTTAATGCTGATTCTATGGCTTTCATTGCTGCGTCCACCGGGCCTGTTCCGAAGCCTGATGAAAAAATTTCTTTCTTGTTTGTAGCTATTTTAACGCTTGCGGTGGGCGTGATTTTGTTACCAGTTACTACGGTCAATTCGTCAAGTTTCACAGCTTCTTCTATCATTCCCTCAGTAACTGTTTCTGCTATGGCTACAAGGTCTGAGTCCGTTACCTTTTTTCCAAGATCTGCGAGTTTTTTCATCTTCTCAAAGATCTCGACAAGTTGGTCGTCAGTTACGTGAAAACCGAACTCTTCTAAAACTTCTTTGAGGGCTTTTTTCCCTGCATGTTTTCCCATTACTAAGCGTCTTCTTCTTCCTATTATATTGGGAGGGATGGGTTCGTATGTTTCTGGGTTTTTCAATACGGCGGAAGAGTGTATCCCAGACTCGTGGGCAAAAGAGTTCTCGCCAACCAATGGTTTATTAAAAGCTATAGGGAGGTTCATATTGTCTGAAACCAGTCTAGAAAGCTCGAAGATTTTCTCTGTTTTAACTGGTAATTCTACGTCGTATAGAGCTTTTAAAGTCATGATGACTTCCTCTATGGCGACATTGCCTGCCCTTTCTCCCACACCGTTTACCGTGCCATGAAACTGTTTTGATCCTCCTTTTAGCGCCGCAATTGTGTTAGCTACAGCCAAACCAAAGTCGTTATGACAGTGGACGCTTATAGGAATATCGGGAAAAGTTTCTGTAAGGATTTGAAATCGGGCATAGATCTTTTCAGGGACAGCTATGCCAACAGTGTCACAGATACAAAACCTGTCAGCTTTAGCCTCCTTACCTGTGGAGAAAAGGGCTATTAGGTCGTCTATGTCTGCCCTTGAACCGTCTTCGGCGCTTAACTCTACTATAAGGCCGTTATCTTTAGCAAAATCTATGCATTTTACGGTAAGGCCAAGAATTTCTTCCAAAGTTTTTCCGAACTTTTCTCTCCTGTGAAGCTCTGAACTAGGCACTATTAGGTGTATACTGTCCACATCACACTCAAGAGATCGTTCTATGTCGACTATTACTGCACGACAACCACCGCAGATCTCGGCATTTAACCCTTCTCTTTTAACTGCTTTTATTCCTTCACGCTCACCCACGCTTGTTATAGCCATCCCGGCCTCAATCACGTGAACTCCAAACTCATCTAAGGCTCGAGCGATTTTAACCTTTTGAGGAGGAGTTAGGATGCATCCAGGGGTTTGTTCCCCATCACGCAAAGTTGTATCAAGAATCCGCACATTTTTTAATCTTTTAATAACTTCTTCATCGTAGGAAAAAACATCTTTACGATCCAATAAAGTATTCACTTCCATTCACCTAAAACACCTCAGAAAACGGGTCTTGCTCCGCAAAAATATACAGTTAAGGGAACCAAGGGTTGAAGTTAACTAAACCCATTAAAGATCTTAAAACCTTAATAAACTTAACTCATTTATGGGTTTATAGCATTTTTAACTCTTTTTATTTAACCTGTTTTGTCTCTTTTTTTATGGCTTCTATTGCTTTGTACATCCGTTTATAGGCTTCTTTAAAGAGAGGGTCTTTTGAAAGGTAAATGGATGCCTTGGAGAAAATTTCTTCAAATGCTGTTGGATCTTCGTTTTTTATGGCGCTTGTAAGGTGGAGTAAGCGGTCTTTAAAACCTTTAATAACGGGTTCTGAATGGGGATTAGTTAGATGTATGAGTGTGGGGAGTTCTGGTCCTTGGTATATTATAGATTCAGTTAAGGTGAGTAGAAGTTTAAAGCTTGATCCTGCAAACTCCCTGAATCTTTTGGGCGAGATTCCGCTTTCCGCCATCATTGAAGCAATTATCATTCCTACGCTGTGAGGTAAACCAAGAACGTAGGCCATTATGAGGTCGTGCTCTTCAAAAGTTGAAAATATTATGTTGGCACCATCTTTTCTAAAAAATTCGCCTAAAGACTTTGCAATTTCCTCACTTTTTTCGGTTACGGGTATGATAACGATGTTTAGATCTTCCAAACTTTTTGCTCCAGAACCAAACATAGGATGAAGGCTTATCACGTTTATAGGGGTTCTAGAAGCCTCCCTTAAAGATTCTACTACGGAGGCTTTTATGGAAGTAATTTCTGTAAGAATCGCGTCTTTCTTTATGTGAGGGGTTATTTCTT
>JAEOSI010000018.1 GCA_016840425.1 Candidatus Wukongarchaeum yapensis | reverse complement strand
AACAAGATTAAAAATTTTGAGAATGCTAGATAGCGATGGAGTGGATGTATCACAAATAGCCGAGGCTCAAGATCAGACTGGTGCAAACATTTCTGCACAAATAAAAATATTGGAAAAAGCAAAGCTTGTGGCTAGCCAATATTGTCCTGGTAAACATGGAGTAAGAAAAGTGTGTAAACCTGGCGTTAAACGTATAATAATCGAACTAGAAGAATAAAAAAATCCGGGGTATAAACTATTGTAAAAATTATATCTCATCCATGCTCCTTAATGTTTAAAGGATGGGCGATACTTCAAAAAGCGCCGAATATTCGAAGTTAATCTTTAGCTTTTTCTACTTTTCTTTACCCGAAAGCTGATGGCAGATTATGATGTAGCTTCTATAATTTTCGTTTTTAATTCCCTCTCAACAGCAGCTTTAATGAATCCTAAATAAGCAGGTTCGGGTTTTGCAGGTCTAGAATCAAATTCTGGATGGAATTGAGTGCCAAAGAAGAACGGGTGATTTGGTAATTCTAATATCTCCATAAGTCTCCCATCTTCACTCCTCCCGCTGAAAACCAGTCCGTTTTTCTCCAATATTTGTATATATTCCGGATTTACTTCAAATCTATGACGGTGTCTCCTTACTATTTTTTCCGTTTTATAAAGCTCATAAGCTTTAGTCCCCGGCGTTATGACTGCCGTATAACCTCCAAGACGCATGGTCCCTCCCTTATTTTTTACATTTACCTGCTCTGGAAGAATACATATAACAGGATGAGGCGACTTTTGATCAAGCTCAGTACTATTTGCTCCCTCTAACCCTGCCATATTCCTTGCAAATTCAACCGTGGCAAGTTGCATGCCAAAACATATACCTAGAAAGGGAACATTATTCTCCCGCGCGAACTTTATCGCTAAAATCTTTCCCTCAGTACCGCGCGCGCCAAAACCTCCAGGAATCAAAATGCCCGCATATTTTCCCAACCTTTCAATAGCATAAGGGTCCTTCTCAAAATCTTCAGAATTAACCCAATCAATGTTGACTCTCCTCTTTAAAACCGCCCCCGCGTGCTTTAACGATTCATTAATCGAGATGTAACTGTCTGCAAGTTCGGCATACTTCCCGATCATGCCGATCGTTATTTCTCCCTCGAAATTTTTAAAAGAGTCAACAGTTTCCTTCCATTCTAAAAGTTCCGGCTTCTTTTCTTCAAAGTCCAAATATTCTGGTATCATTTGCCCTAAACCTTGTCCATCTAGAACCAAGGGAGCCTCGTAAACAACATCCAAATCTGGTAAAGTAAAAACAGCTCGCTCCTCAACATTACAAAAAAGCGCAATTTTTCTCCTAGGTCCTTTGCCCACCGGGTTTTCGCTCCTACAAACAATAAAACTAGGATCAATACCTATACTCCTAAGCTCTTTTACAGAATGTTGAGTGGGTTTAGTTTTAGGCTCCCGCAAATGTGTCGGGAAAGGCACAAAAGTAACATGAACAAACAAACAATTATAACGACCAACTTCCAAACTCAACTGCCGTACTGCCTCAAGAAAAGGCAGTCCCTCGATGTCTCCCACAGTCCCCCCAACCTCAATAATAACAACCTCAGCCCCGCTCCGCTTCGCAACAAGATTAATGCGGCGCTTAATCTCATCAGTAATATGGGGAATAATCTGCACAGTTTGGCCCAAGAAATCCCCCCGCCGCTCTTTGGAAATAACTTCATAATAAACTTGTCCTGTAGTAATATTTTGGTTTCCAAGAAGCTGTAAATCAAGCATTCTTTCATAATGCCCAAAATCACAATCCAGCTCAACACCATCGATGGTAACAAAAACCTCCCCATGTTGAAACGGATTCATAGTCCCCGCATCCCAATTCAAATACGGGTCTATTTTGATTATCGTAACTTTTTTGTTTAAGCTTTGGAGGATTTTGCCTATGCTTGCTGTCACGATTCCCTTCCCTATACCGGACATTACACCGCCTGTAATAACCACATATTTCGTCTTTTTTATTGGCATGTACATCTTATACCAATTCTTTTTTTAAAATTTTTACTAATATGTTTTTAAAAAAGATATAATATGCTTGTTTTCGATCCATACGCGCTTATTCCGCCTATTTTTGAGTTTTTAAAAGTTTTATACTTTTCAATTTTTTACAAAAAGTTTTTCCCGTGTTTTATGGGTATCATATATTTTTTTGTATCTCTCTGTCGTTTTTTAAAAATTAAACAGTAAAGAATTAAATTCAGGTTGATAAGATTCTTAAATTAAAGAGGTGTTAACTTAATTTGTCTGAGTCCTTCGTTGATGAGTTTTCCAGCATGTTTAGACGCTTAGTTCATGAGTTTGAAGAGCAAAAAATTGATTTAATATCCTCCAAAGACCATCCTGAAATTTCTTTAGGCGGTATTAAAATCGGTCCGTTAGTCGATAAAAAGCCTTTTAAAACACGGCTTTGGATTGCTAAATACCTCATAGCTCATGGCTTTGCGAGTCTATCTCAAAAAGATATATTGATAGAAAGCCGGGAAATTTTAAAGAATACTGTTAGAGAAGGTAAAAGCAAAACCCTGGGCGAGATTAGCCCTGATTTTTATATCAAGGCTTTTCTGAAGCTTTCTAAACTTAAAATAAGGGCTGAGACGGAGGGAAAAATTGGGATTCGCAAGAAGAAGAAGTTAGAAGAGGTTCTTTCAGAATTCTTAGAGAAAAGAGCGCATAAAGTAGCTGAAATAGCTGTAAAAGGCAAAGAAGCTGGAAAAGAACCCCTTTTAAAAAATATGAGTTTAGAAGAAAAGTGGCTCTTTGAAAAAATAAGGCTCACTGTAAACTCTTGGAAAAAAATCCTTACCAACCAATAATGAAAAAAAATAAGATAAGAAGATTAAATTAGTCAGTTAGTTATATAGGTGATGGGCGGATGGTTGAAGATATAGGGGAAGATTTTGAAGAAGAGGGAGAAGGAGAAGAAGAAGAAACTATTTCCGCAACATTAGAGAGCTTTACCGAATTTTTCAAAGAATTTGAAGACGAAAACGGCAACAAAAGATATTTTGAAGCCATAAAACGCCTATCTCTAGAAGATAAAAGATCCTTAGAAATCGATTTAATGGATCTAATGACTTATGATTCAGAATTAGCAGATCAACTCCTTGAAAACCCTGATAACTATATTCCATATGCAAAAGCGGCTATTAAAGAACTAGTTAAAATAGAAGATCCCAGTCACGCAGAGCGTGTAAAAGAGTTCCATGCACGATTTTTCAACTCGACTGAACGCGTAAATTTACGCGCACTACGCGCTATTCATCTAGGCAAATTAATTTCTATCGATGGGATACTTACAAGGGTAACCATAGTAAAACCCCTCCTAATTGAAGGCGTTTTCAAATGTGGATTCTGCGGTGAAGAAGTTTACATAGAGCAGGAGAGAGGCCGTTTTACAAAACCTTCAAAATGCCCAAATCCCACCTGCCTAAAATCAGGAACTTTTAAACTTCTCCAAGAAGAAAGCAAATATATTGACTGGCAAAAAATAACGCTTCAAGAACGCCCAGAAGAACTCCCACCAGGCCAAATCCCCCGCTCAATAGACGCTACTTTGTTAGATGATCTTGTCGACATTGCAAGGCCCGGGGATCGTATTACCGTCACAGGAATTCTACGCGCTTTTCCTGATTTTACACGACGCGGCATAAAACTAGCCACCTTCCACACATACCTTGATTTGCTCCAACTAAAAACTTTCGGGAAAGAATATGAAGAATTTGAAATAAACGCCGAAGAAGAAGAGCAAATAAAAGAATTAGCAAGAGATCCTTTTATACACCAAAAAATAACGAAAAGCATCGCCCCCTCGATCTACGGCTATGAGGCTATAAAAGAAGCAGTAGCCCTACTACTCTTCGGCGGTAACCCAAAAGTTTTACCCGACGGCATAAAAATACGGGGAGAATCAAACCTACTCCTAATAGGAGACCCCGGCGTGGCTAAATGTGTTGCGCCTGGAACTAGGGTCATAATGGGATCTGGTGAGGTTAAAAATATTGAACAAATAGTAGAAGATGCATTAAAGGACAATATTAACGAGATTGATGATGGGTTTTATGCAAAAGGATCACAACCCATAATAACAATGGATAAAAACGGAAAAGCTAAACTTGCTTATGCTAATATTTTTTGGAAAAGAAAAGCCCCCGAATATATGTATGAGGTAAAAACATCTAGCGTTAAAGAGATTATAGTAACCCCCACCCACCCTTTCTTTATAACAAAAAATGGATTGATTTTATCAAAAGAAGCTAAAGAACTAGAAATTGGAGATTTTATTGCCACCCCACGATATATTCCTTCTAGTCCAAATGATAAAATTGATATTAAATTTGAAAAAGGTAAGACTAACGCGAAACATATCTATGTTCCAAGAAAAGTAACCAAAGAACTAGCTAGATTTTTAGGTTATATTTGTGGAGACGGCTGCGTACAAAGAACAAAAACAGCATGCACATGGTTTACTAATAATGAAAGACAAATCTTAACGGATTATATAAATTGTGCAAAAGAGTCTTTCGGTAATATTAATTATAATATTAGACCAAGCCGACCAAGAAAATCTGCTCGAGATATATATATTTCATCCATTGAACTTGGAAGGTTTTTAGAAAATACCTCACCCTCCTTTTATAAGGGTGCTGAAAATAAACAGGTTCCTTCAATTATTATGAGATCGCCTAATGGAACAGTTAGTGAATTTCTTAAAGCATATTATGATACCGATGGTTATGTGGACAAAAATCGTGCTACCATTTCAGTTTCTTCTTCCAGTAAGAGGTTATTATCAGATATTCAATTGCTGTTAAACAGATTTGAAATTATATCACAATTGGGTTATTCACATTCAAGAAGTCAAAGTTCCGATAAAAAACGATATAATCGATTGAAAATAACTTCAATTGATCAATTTAATCGATTCAAAGATAAGATAGGATTAAATTCATCTAAAAAAGAGAAGTTAAATAAAAACCTAAGTTCTAACACTAACATTGATATTATCCCAAGTTTAAAGGATCTACTTTTAGAATTGCGTAAAAAGAGAAATCTTACTCAATCACAAATGGGATTAGCGAGATCTACCTATCAACATTATGAGAGGGGAGACAGAAATCCATCTAGGACAAATCTAAAAGTAATAATAAAAGAACTAGAAAAATACGGAGATAATGATAAACTCAATCAACTAAGAACCATAGCCGATACAGATGTGTTTTGGGACAAAATCATTTCAATTCAAAAAATTAAACCGGACTTTGAATGGGTATATGATTTACAAGTCCCTGAAACTCATAATTTTGTAGCTAATGGCATATATGTCCACAACAGCCAACTACTGAAATACGTTTCAGCCACCGCTCCCCGCGCGCTATACACCTCCGGAAAAGGCAGCACGGCCGCCGGTTTAACCGCTGCAGTTTTGAGAGATTCAGACACGGGAGACTTCATCCTGGAAGCAGGAGCCCTAATTTTAGCTGACCGGGGCGTTGCATGCCTACATGAGGGCTCAAAAGTTTTAATCGATAATAGAATAGTCAATATAGAGAGTCTTTTCGATGAGAGAAGGAAATTTAAGACTCGATCTGGGAACGAAGAAGTTGAAATATGCGAATTAGATGCAAATATTATTTCCATCGACTCTAGGCTTAAAACAGCATCTTCAAGATCTTTACTAATTAGAAGAAAGAAGTATAAAGGCGAGATACTTGAAGTATCTCTAACTTCTGGATTTAAAGTGAAAGTCACCCCAGATCACAAACTTCTAGATGGAAATACACTGGAGTGGAGAGATGCTGGAAAATTTAAGGAGGGCGATTTCGTAATTGCTCCTCTAAAACTTCCCGAGAATAAGGAAAACATATATTTTCTCGACATCATCCCGGATAATTGGCTCGTCATCCTCGGAAAAAAAGAAAAGATGGAACTCAAAGGGAAAATAATTGCTATTTATAAAAGCCTAAGTGAATTTAATAGAAAATACAATATATCAAAGGATTTCCTTTCTGGTAGAAGTCAAATAAAGGTCGGTAAACTGAGAGAAATATTAAAAGATCTAGGATGGTATGAGGAATGGAGAAATAAATACCTTAAATATGGTAGAAAAGCTTCAGGAGAAATGTTAAAAGCTAATAAGATAACCCCCGAGCTGGCATATTTTCTCGGATTTGTCTACGGTGATGGCGACGTTAACATTTCGTCCAGAAGGTCAAGAATATCAATAACTCAATCATTGAAAAACAGAAAACAAATAGAACTTCTTAAGAATATGTTTCATAGTTTTTCACAAAGGAAACTTGGAGAGTATAGGAGGAAAAGTGAAAGTTTAATAAGAGGACAAAAAGTAGAAAGTGAAAACATCATTTTATATGCTAACTCTAATTTACTAGCATACATTTACAGTTATGTGGTTGGAGAAGGGCTAAAAAATCTTTTAAAACTACCTGACGAGGCTTTGAAAGCATTTATTGCAGGTTGCTTAGATTCTGATGGGTGTATTTCAGTTAAGAGAGGAAGAAAATCAGATAAAATCTATGAAACCGTACACGTAGACTTTCAGCTATCGAAGAATGAAGAAGAAAACAAAGCGTTTATGCTTGCTTTAAGACGATTTGATTGCTTTGCAAAACTTAGAAAAGGTAAAGGAGTAAATAAGATTCTAATAACTGGAAGAGAAGATGTCAGTCGACTTTTAAACGACATTAAAAAATACAGCATCAAAATCAAAACGATCCCTACTAGAAAACATTTGGTTTCTTCTCTTAGCGATAAACTTCCAAACTCTCCAGTTGCAAAAATAAGCACTCAAATAATATCTTCCATAAACAAATCTGTCTTGCTTAAAAAGGGTATATGGAGCACCCTTTATGCGTATAAAAATAAAAGATATCAGCCCTCCAGACAACAACTTCTAAAAATTAGAAATGAAATTTTCGACTTTCTAGATGAAAAACTAGGAAGACAAATAGAACTACTGACAACTCGGGACTACTTCCTAGATAAGATAGTTGAAATAAAAACAGAGAAATACTCAGGATACGTCTACGATATTTACATCCCAAAATACCACAACTTTTTGTGTGGCGGAATCATAGTGCATAATTGCATTGATGAATTTGATAAAATGGAAGCAACCGACAGGGTAGCCATTCATGAAGCAATGGAACAACATACAATAAGTATAGCAAAGGCAGGAATAGTGGCTACCTTAAACGCTAGAACCTCGATTCTCGCTGCCGCTAACCCTGCTTTCGGAAGATATGATGCTTATCGGACCCCTGCCGAAAATATTAAACTCCCTGTAACAATCCTTTCAAGATTTGACCTTATTTTCATAATGACCGATATCCCCGAAAGTGCAGCTGACCGTGCCCTTGCTTCCCACATATTGAAACTACATCAAACCCCAGAAGAAACAGCAGAACCTCCAATAACCCAAGACCTTTTAAGAAAATATATAAGCTATGCAAGGAAAAACATTCACCCTATTTTGAGCGAAGAAGCTGTAAAACGTTTGGAGGACTATTACGTCCAAATAAGATCTATTAGTGAAAGTAAAAAGACGCCTATAGCCATTACCGCAAGACAATTAGAGTCCCTTATAAGGCTGGCAGAAAGTAGAGCCAGAATGGCCTTTCGCGACGTCGTTACTTTAGAAGACGCAGAAGCAAGCATTCAATTAGTCCAATCCTCTCTCCAACAAGTAGGCATAGACCAAGAAACAGGCATGATCGACATAGACACCATAATGACAGGAAAACCCATGAGCATCCGAACAAAGATGGAAAAAATAATCGATATTCTAAGCGATTTAGAACCCGAATATGGAAAAGAAGTACCCCTTCAAAAACTCCAAGAAGAGGCAATAGCCCAAGGAATAGACGAAAAATCTTTTGGGCGCATAATGAAGCAGCTAAAAGATGAAGGCATGTTATATGAACCAAAAACTGGCTATATAGGAAGAGTAGGAAGCTAAAAAACACTCTTCTTGTTACCTGGTTTAAGATTTAAGTAAAAGCCTCTTAATCCTGATTTTTCTCTCTCCTATTTTCCGTGTTTATAGGTGTTTTTTTAATTGTTTTTTATTTTTTTTTAGATTTTCCCCTCCCCTTTTGAGATGTCCTTATATTGTGGGCTACTTTTTACATACGTAAAATTTATAAATAGTTTAATTTATATCTTATTTGCATAATGTTGTTGTACGGCTGACCTTGGCGATCCTTTAACGCGATACCCTCGCAATTTACGGAGAGAATTATCGGAATAACTTTTCTGTCACCAAGTTACTACCAGGGTACGTAAAATTTATATAATTGGGTATCGTATTAATAGTGAAGTTACTACCTTGGTACGTAATAACTTCGTTGTCCCCCGAAAAAATTCCCATTAACCCTCTCTAAACCTTATTACTAGTGCACTTTTAAAAGCTTCAAGTCATGAATATTAATTTGTTAAAAAAATTGGTGAAATTTATGAATGATGTTAAAACCAAACGTGTTTCCCCCTCCACAGGTAGCGAAGATAGGTGTCCCGAATGCGGAGGGAACAATATTTTTACCGATTTCTCGAGGGGTGAACGTGTCTGTATGGATTGTGGTTTGGTCCAAGATGATCGTGTTATGGACCGCGCAGCGGAGTGGAGATCATTTACGCCTCAAGAAGAACAAAAAAGAAGCCGTGTTGGAGCTCCCTTGTCTCTCCTCCGTCCTGATAAAGGTTTAACAACAGAAATCGGAGGCCAGCCTGGAGACCTTAGCTCTGGAAAAATGACCGCATCAAAACGCGCCAAAATCCGACGTCTCCGATGGGTCAACAAAAGAGCACGCTCAGGCCAAGAAAGAAACTTACGTAAAGCATTAAGAGAGCTTTCAAGACTTTCAAGTGCCTTAGGCCTTCCTAGCCACGTTCAACAAGAGGCAGCTACTATTTACAGAAAAGCCCTTAAGAAAAACCTCATCCGGGGTAGAAGCATAAGCTCTATGATCGCGGCCTCTCTCTATTTGGCGTGTCGCTTGCAAAAAATTCCAAGAACCCTTAGAGACATCGTCAACGTATCACAAGTCAGCGAGAAAGACCTCAGTAAAGCTTTCAGGGTTCTAGTAGAAGAACTAAAAGTAAGACGAGCACCTCTTGACGTTAAAAAATTAGTTTTCCGTCTTGGCAGTTCATTAAGCCTCACAATGCCGACACAGAAAAAAGCTATCGAATTACTAGAACAAGCAAAAGAAAAGAATATTATGGCAGGTAAGAATCCAACAAGTATGGCTGCGGCTTGCTTATACCTTGCGGGAATCATTACTGGAGAGCGTAGAACACAGCAACAAATCGCAGATATAGCCAATACAACACCCGTTACTCTGAGAAACCGAGTAAAAGAACTAATTAAAGAACTGGGCTTGGAAAACATAGAAGTGAAAAGAGGTGCAGCTGCTGCCCCTGTCTACTTTACGGAGGAAGATGATATCTCTGAAATAGCAGTAGAATTCTAAAAACCATCATCTTTTTTTCTCTTTTTTTTAAAAAATTTAAGCAAATATTTTTGTTTTTTTTGAACTATTCTCCTTTTTTGTCTTTCTTTTTCCTTTTGAAAACCTTATAAGCATCCTGATTTTTTCCCTTTTTGTTGAAATGAGGTTTTTTTAACGAATAAGTTAAAAAATAGGAGGGGTTAACAAACTTAGCATAAAAATTGTTTTTTCATTTTTTATGTTTTGTATATTCGGGTGGTTAAGGTTGAGTAGTGATTTTGATGACGTGAAAAAATTGCTTGAGGAGTTTAAAGAAAGTGTTGAATCTGGTGAATTATCTGCTAGTGGGATCAAAGAGGAGAGGAAAAAGCTTGAAGGTGAGTTAAAAGTATTGAAAAAGAAAGTCTCTGAAGCTGAAGCTCCTAAAAAACTTTTAATGACCAGGGAGGAAGGTTTTTTCAGCGTTATTAATTTTTTTACCGTTGAATCTTTATTTATCGTCCTTATTTTCGGCTTTTTGGCGTTTATCGTAGAATTTTTTGAGTTATCCGTTGATATCGGTTCGGTTTACATACCTCTTGCTTTATCGATAGCTCCTGCTTTAGCCCTTGCTGGGTCTGCTATTTCTAAAAACTTTTACGGGTGTTTTATAATAGGTACTATTGCTGGCGCGGGCGTTCCTGAAAGTTGGCATATTAGTCCTTTATCGTTATGGATGTTTTACATTCCTGCATGTATATTAACCGGGTTTTTAGCGTATGCGGATTTTGGTTCTAAAATCGCCCTTAAATTAACAAGTATAGCCTGTGGGATTCTCGGAGTGGTGGCGGTATTTACGAGCTATTGGGTAAGAAATCTTGCTGAAGATAAGGGTTACAAAAATGCTATGAAAAGTGCTTACAACTGGGATTTAGGGTCCATTACTTTAGATGTCGTTTTTCTGATCTCGATCTTGGTCCTATGCTCTTCCCTCTTAGTTTTATCGACAACAACTCTGAAAAAAGATGTTGCAAAATGGAGGGTCATCAAAAATATAGGGATAGGATTTTGCATAGCTCCCCTTGTATTTATCTTGGGATGGATTTTCTTTGGAGCAAAAGAACTAGGCTTCTCCAAAATAGATAGTGGTCCCTTAGGAAGTTCTATAACTGGAAATAGTCTTCGGGCAATAGAAGACTTTTTTGCCCATAAATCCCTCTCAAAATTCTACGCTTTTAACGGAAACATTTTCTACGTCTTAAGTCTCCTCCTCATAGTTATAACAATAGGCCTTACATTATTTATTCTAGGTGAAAGCGAAGGCAACATCAAACGTGTCAACTTAGGGTGGCTTTCCCCGATATTTGGACCTGTGATAGGAATGCCTTTATGGCTAATATTCCTAACCTACGAGCCCCTGGAGTCAAAGATGATCAGCGTTTTTATGTGGAACATAGTCATAAGTTACGGTTTAATCATTTTTGCAATAAACTCCCTTCTTGCAGTAATGATAATTATCGCCTACGACGAATTTGTTAAAGAACGTTTAAAAAAGAAGACAGGCGAGGAAGAGCCAAGTTAAAATTAGTGACGCATAGAAAAGAGCTAGTCTGAATCCTTTAGTACCATAGAAAATAAGTTCTAAGCCCTCCTTTTTCCGTTTTTTTCCAAAGGTGCGTGGAGTTTAAAATTTTGAAACATGGACGGAATAATGAAATTAAAAGTTCTTTAAAGCGTGTTTTAATTGTCGCTATTAATGCTAGACCTATTGCTTCTTCCGTCAGGTCTCTTGGTTGGAATGCAGGAATCGTGGATTTTTTTGGGGATCCCGAGATTAAACAATTAGGCAGCTGGGTTTTTTCCGTTATTCATCAAAAGCCGGGAGGGGTTCTGAGGAGAAAGATGTGGCGTTTAAAAGCTGATTATTTCATGAAATTGGCTGAGATAATGATCGAGGAAGTTGGCGGTTTTGATTTTGCTTTGTTAGGTTCTGGGTTAGATGATTATCCCGACTATTGGAAAGCGCTGGGGAACCGCGTCAAAATTTTAGGAAATAATAAAGAAACTATTGTTAAAGTAAGAAATAGGAGTTTTCTCTATAAAACTGCTCAAAAACACGGGATTTCTGCCCCGAAGCATGAAATGGTCTCTGTTGTTGATGAAGTTCCCGAAGTTTGTGGTTCGGTAGGGTATCCTTGTGTTGTTAGGCGAGAAGGTGGTTCTGGAGGCGTAAATGTCTTTCTAATGAAAAGCAAAGGAGAAGTAGAGCGTGTTAAAAACAAGCTTGAAAAAGATTCCTCTGAAGGAAAAATAATCGTCATGGAGTTAGTTAAAGGTAGGCATTCAAGCGCTTCAGTTCTTGGAACTTCTGCTGATTGCATATGTTTAAGCATCAATGAACAATTAATAGGGATCGATAGTCTTGGGAGTCCGGGTCCTTTTACTTATTGTGGTAATATAGTACCATTGAAATTGGGTGAAAAAAAAGTTTTAGAAAACTTAAGAGAGGTTTTTTCCTCCCTTGGAAAAGCTTTAGGTTTGGTGGGAAGTAACGGCTTTGATTTTGTTCTTCGTAATAATGAAGAGCCTGTAATTTTAGAGTGTAACCCCCGTCTCCAAGGCTCTTTAGAACCCTTCGAAATAGCAACAAACGAAAACATGGTAATGCTCCATGTACTTGCATGTGAAGGCGAACTGCCCAAAGAAATCCCTTCAGCGGAAAAATTCGCCATAAAAACGATTGTCTTCTCGACTAAAAGCGGAATAGTTCCCAACATAAAAGCCATAGAAAAAAATAATAAACTGCATAATCTCCGGATTTTTGACGTCCTTCTTCAAGGTTTATTTATAGAAAAAAACGACCCTATTTGTACATTATTAAATTCTTCTAAAAACCGCGAAAACATCTTGAAAACAACCCTTAAAAAAGCAAGCGAAATTCAAAAAAGTTTTAAAGCCTATAAAACCCCCTATAAATTGTAGATAAATGACAGTTTATCATTATTTGGAGTCGTTTAACAAAATGGAGAAAATAATAAACTATGGAAGAGTTCAAACATTTTTAGGAAAGTCACAATTAACACGCGGCACAGTCCGCGTTAAGCGCGGTTTTGCCAAGATGTGCAAACACGGCGTAATAATGGACGTTACAAGCGTTGAACAAGCACAGATCGCAGAAGATGCTGGAGCCACCGCCATCATGGTTCTGGACAAGCTCCCCGCCGATGTCAGGCGGGCAGGAGGAGTAGCAAGAACCGCCAGTGCAACAATTATTGAAGATATACTTGACAATGTAACAATCCCCGTAATGGCTAAATGCAGGATAGGCCACACCTACGAAGCCAAGGTCCTAGAAGTCTTAGGCGTTGACATGATTGATGAAAGCGAAGTTTTAACCCCCGCCGACGAAGAGCGACACATATGGAAATGGGACTTCACAACGCCCTTTGTCAACGGTGCAAGGGATCTTGGAGAAGCTTTAAGAAGAACCGAAGAAGGCGCTGCAATGATAAGAACTAAAGGCGAGCCCGGTACAGGAAATGTAGCAGAAGCAGTCAGACACATAAAAAAATTAAATAACCAAACACGCTGGCTGACATCAATAATCGATGAAGACCAAGAATTAATAAAAACTGCAAGAAAACTAAAAGTCTCCTATGACATAGCCAAAGAAACAGCGAAATTAGGGCGATTACCTGTCGTTAATTTTGCAGCCGGCGGCATAGCGACTCCCAGTGACGCTGCCTTCTTAATGTCCCTTGGATGTGACGGTGTTTTTGTGGGGTCAGGTATTTACAAATCGAGCGACCCTGAAATTCGTGCTAATGCCATGGTTCTTGCAGTTTCCTATTGGGAAGACCCTGAAATAGTGGCAGAAGCCCAAAAAATGGTCCTCGAGACAAAAGCTATGCCCGGGTTAGACATACACGACCTCGAATTAAAAATGCAAGAAAGAGGCTCAAAAATCTAGAAAAAGACCCCTCTTCTATTTAACTCTTTCATCGAACAAAATCTAACCTAATTTTTTAAGGAGGTTACAAAACGGTGGTTACAATAGGTGTTCTTGGATTACAAGGCGATTTAGAAGAACATGTCGATATCACAGAGAACGCTTTAGAAAAGCTTAGCTTAAAAGGCGAAGTTTTAGTCGTTAAAAAGCCTGAAGAAATAGAGGGACTTGACGGTCTTATAATCACAGGTGGAGAAAGTACTGTTTTTGGGAAAGTTTCTTCCCGTTTAAACGTTTTTTCTACCATTAAACAGCTCTCTTCCAAAAAAGTTCCCTTATTTGGAACCTGTGCTGGATTAATTGTTTTTGCTAGAAACGTCTACGATCGGGTGGTCGGGGAGATAAATCAGCCTACTTTAGGCCTTCTAAATGTTACCGTTTCGCGTAACTATTTTGGCAGACAAAGAGAAAGTTTTGAAACAGACCTCCTCGTCCCCATTTTAGGCGATAAACCTTTCAAAGGCGTTTTTATACGCGCTCCTGCCATAGAAGAAATAGGAGAAAACGTTGAAATTTTAGCAAGGTTAGAAGATATTGTTGTTGCAGTCCGCCAAGAAAACATACTTGCCACCGCTTTTCATCCCGAACTTACCGATGACACCCGATTCCACGAATATTTCCTTAAAATAATCCTCCAAGAGACCTAAACCTGAGAAAGATAGGATCCTCCCTGCCTCCTTAATCGCTTTTTAAGATCACCCTCACATCTACTATTTTTACACCTTTTCCTTTAGGTAAAACAAATATCGGATTTAAATCAAACTCTAAAATTTCTTCTCTTTTATGGAAAAATTTTGAAACTTTTACAATGACGTCGATAAGTTTTTCAACATCATAAGGTCCTTTTCCTCTGTATCCTTCTAAAAGAATTTTTGATCCTTTGATTCCTTTCACCATTTCCCAAGCATCATACTCTTCAATAGGCGCTAACCTGAAAGAAACATCTTGTAAAATTTCGACAAATATTCCGCCTAAACCAAAAATTATAACCTTTCCATAGGATTTGTCTGTAAAGCCTCCAATAATGGTTTCTGTTCCATCTTCTACCATCTCTTCAACCATTATACCGGTTTTTTCAGACTTCATACAGGAAGGATCATGTTTTCGCATGATTTTCATAAGCTTATTAAAAGCTTGAGAAACTTCTTCATCATCCTTCAAATTCAAAATAATACCTTCAACATCTGTTTTATGCAAGATTTTAGGTGAAACTATTTTTAAAACCACAGGAAAACCTATTTCTTTAGCAAATTTTACCGCTTCTTCTTCTGTACGCGCCAAACGATACTTATTCACAGGAAAACCTGCTTCAATAAAACGGTTTTTTCCCTCAAAAACCGTCAAACTTCTGATGTTCTTATCGTAATCCTCCAAGAATAACACCCTTATTAAATCACATAATTATCCAGAATATAAAAAATCAAAGGATTTTTTATAAATATCTTCGTTAATAATATTAGGGCTTTTCCTTTTGGTGATATTTTGATGATAGTAGAAACACTTCAAGAACAAATTAAGTCAAGGGTTCCATGGCTTAACGATCTTCAAATTATGAGGTTTATAGGGTATGCTACCATCTATGGAGCTTTAGAAGCAAAAACCTTGGCCAAATTACTTGATCTTAAAAAAGAACAGGTCTCAGAACTGTTCAAACTGCTTATTGGTCCTGAAAATGGCGTTTTAAGCGGCAAATATGAGGGTAATAATTTCATCGTGTCAAGCTTTAAAATCGGCCCCTTAAGAGCCGATTTTTCCGATCTCTCTGAAAAAGAGATAAAAGTATTGGGTCTTTTGATGAGTCATCCTGATGGTATTAAAGTAAGCGAAATAGGGAAAATACTCTCCCTAAAAAACGAGGAAATATTAGATGTAATTTATCGCTTAGCTTCCAAATCTGTATGCGCTATCTGTACTAAAAATGGCTTCTTTCTGGTAGATTTCGTAACTGTTAGTTCTCCACGGGATTTAAACGAGTTAGAACCTGAAGAAAAAGAACTTATAGGCTTATTATTAACCCATGAACTCCAGAATATCCGTAAATTATCAGAGCTTTTAGGAAGAGATAAAAAAGACGTAATTTCAACTTTGCTCAGACTTGTTGCTGAAGGCACCATAACAGGAAAATTTAGAGAAAAGCAAGACTTCTCCCTAGAAAAACTATCTTTTGATCAGCTACCCGTAGATCCCTATCTTTTAGAAGGCGGACTTAGAGATGTGGTGGGTCTTTTAGTAGCATACAAGGAAATTGAAGTCAAAAAAGCATCTCATCTCATATCTCAAGACGAATTAACCTTAAGAAAAAACATATACTCCCTGGCTTGTGACGGAACAATAAACGTATACTTTGAAGAAGATAAAATCCGCCTGGAAAATCTTTCAGAAATAAGCCAAACCATGGATATTGAAGAACTAAGTGACTCCCATAAAAAAGTAACAGGAATGATAATTGCCTATAAATCAATACCCATAAAACAAATGAAGAAAAAGCTCAACGTGGCAGAAATAGACCTATTAAGATTAATATTTGACCTCTTACTCTACGGCATTATTAACGGTTTCATAAACAAAGATGATATCTTCGTTTTGAAAAAACCCCCAAAACTTCCCAGCCCTTACTCACGCGAACTCAACGAAAAAGAACTCATAACTTTAGGGGCGATTATCGCACATAAAACCTTGACAACAAGCTTTATACGTAAACTCCTCATCTCATGCACTAATAAAAGCCCAGAAGAAGAAAGAAAAATAATAACAGAAAATGAAGAAGAAAACATTATCTATGATCTCCTTGCTGAAAACTTCATAAAAGGCCAAATGACCAACGGAACATTCACATTAGAATACCGACCGCCTAACCCCTTTTCACCACCATTCTACTCCCTCCCAGAAACCACCCGCACAATTTTAGGCTACATGCTTGGAAAATCTACACTAAATCCAAAAAACCTATCAAATCTACTTAAAACCCCAAGGGAAAACGTTCAATGCGAGATTTACAAATTAATAAGCCAAGGTATCATAACCGTTGACATCGTAAATAATGAGTTCCATCTACCAAATCCACCACAAATTTTAGTCGCCCGTACCCCAAAAGAGCTAGGAGGCAAATTTCAAGAACTTACAGACCTTTTAAAGGACGAAGAAGAAATCAAAATAAAACAAATCGCTGAAAAATTAGGTCTCCCAAAAGACGAAGTAGTACTCATGTACTCCCTTCTCTTAGGAGAAGGAATCTTCAAAGGAAAAATAGAAAACAACAAACTGATAATAGAGTCGGGCCCCCATCCACTAGATCCACGATTCAGAGCTAAATGTTACTGGTGCGGTGAATTAACCCTCGCTGTCGAAGAAAAGTGTAGTTCATGCAAAGAAAAAATCCCCTGGTGCAGCGTGTGCAATAACCCTATACAAAACGGTGAAGACGCAAAAGTCTGCCCAAAATGCAATAAACCCGCTCACAAATCCCACTTGCTCGAATATTTACGTACCAAAGGCGAATGTCCATCTTGCGGCTCAAAAATCAAAGGAAAAACCCTAAAACCCCTCGAAAAGATAAAACAAAAAAAAGAAAACGAAAACAGTAAAGAAACCACAGAAACAACTAATTCTCCTTAATATCCCTCCCCCTTTAAATCAAAAAGCAACGACAAAAATAAAAACTTAAACTCCTATCCCTTTTTCAATCTTAACTAATTAAGACTAAGATAGGTGAATAAGATATGTCTCTCGAAAAAGCTGTTAATGATGTAGCCAGTTTAATGTTAATTTCAGCAAAAACCGCTCCAAAAACAAGAGGAAAAGATGATGTTTTATTTAAAATAGCAAGTGAAAAAGAAAAAGAAGAAATAGCGAAAAAGATGCGTGAACTAGCCGAAGAAAGAGGAAAAAATTGGGAAAGAGACGCAAACAGCATAGACGCTGCCCAATCTTTAATAATTTTGGGGGTAAGAGGACGAAAACCGGTCGGCCTTGATTGCGGCGCCTGCGGAATGACATGCGAAGAACTTAAAAAAACCTTATTTGAAGACGCTCGCGACTTTAAAGGGCCTTTCTGCGCCTTCAAAATTTTAGACCTAGGAATAGCCCTCGGATCTGCCGTAAAAACAGCTCAAATCCATAACGTAGACAACAGAATAATCTACAAGGTAGGCGCCGCGGCAAAACAGCTAAAAATACTAGAAGAAGCCGACATAATCATAGGCATACCCCTCGCAGCAACAGGCAAGAGCCCATTCTTCGACCGTTAACACCACAAAACAAAAAAACAAACAATCACAAACAAAAAACCAAAAAAAACCAAAAATTTCTACCTATAACCCCAAATTTTTTTTCCACATTTAATGCAGAAATTTGCGCCTTCTAAAAGTTCCGCTCCACATTTAATGCAATATTTTTGAGGGGGCTTCTTTTTACCCCTATTTAAATATAATAATAAGGCAAGAAAAGGTGCGACAAAAATCGTTCCTATTAGTATAATAGGCAAAATTCCTCCCGTGATATCAAACTTTAGTTCATACTTCCCCTTCTCTCCCTCCTTAGCTATGGGACAAATATAATACTCACCGCTATTATCAGCCTCCCAAACAATCCTATCCACAGTAGAAGAGTCCGTAGTCTGATTCGAATAGGCTATAAGATACTCTTCAAGCTCCTCATTAATCCTCGTGCTAATATCAGGATCTGGAGGAAGATTCGAATAATTTTCAGTTAAAAGATAAATATCAAAATCATCATCATCAAAGGCTTGGATCTGAAAAGCATAATTCTTCCCCTCCTCTAAAACTACCAAATAAACATCATAATTCTCTAAAACGTCTGAACCATCAAGATAACCCTCAACAACATCTCCCGGCTCCAATTCCCCTCCATTTGCCTGAACGTTTTGCCCAAAACTTTGAACAGAAAAAACCGCCACAACAAAAATAATCACAAATAACAAACTAAACATTATCCTCTGCTTTCGCCTCAATTTTCCCAACATCTAAACCCTCGATAACTCTCAAAAAATTGGTAAATCTAGCTTTTTCATTATAATGAACAATCTTTTAAGAGTTTTTTAACGGTTTCCCGCGGGTCAGAGGAAGAAATTATCGTCCTCCCAACAATAAGATAATCCGCTCCCGCCTCAACTGCCTCCCTCGCACTACCTCCTTGAGCTCCTACCCCTGGAGAAAATATCGGGATAGATTCTTCTTTTACTATCTCCTTTACCTCTATAATCTTTCCCGGAAACGTGGCGCCAACAACAATACCGCTAGCTTTCCATTCAACCGCTTTTCTAGCAAAAACTAAATAGAAAGGCTGACCGCTCCCCTCTTCATCTAAAACAACCTTCTCAAACCCCTCCAAGGCCCCAGCATGGCTCATATAAACAAGCAATATAACGCCCTTTTCCCTTTTTCTAGCCTCATCAAAAACAGAATCCAACCCTCCACGCCACCCCACAAAAGGATTAGCTATAATAGCATCAAAACCAGCATTAAAATAGTGCGTAGCAATCCATCGATTAGTATGTCCCACATCTCCTACCTTGCAATCAGCAATACACGGCAACCCATAACCATGGGCAAAATCCACTATCTCAAAAACATAATCATAAAGACCCAAAGGCAAAACAAGCTGCCTATTAATCTTCACTCCCGCTATCAAATCAGAAAGAAGTTCAATGAGCTTAAAAGCCCTTGAAACAGCCTCCTCCCTAACCCTTTTCAACCCTTCCCTATCCGAAGGAAAACAAACCACATCATCCAAAGCCAAAATTATCCTACTATTATTCTGATTCGCCACTTCCTCAAGCATGTCTAAAAACAATGAAGAATCCTGCATCAAAAACCAACCAACAATAAAAAACTTGGCAGACTTCTAACCAAAAAAACCATTAAAATTACATAAAACAACATTATGTATTAATACTTTCACTAACATCCTCCCTTTTCAAAAAACCCTTCTCAATCAAACCATTAGCCACTCCTCTCGCAAGATTCTCATGGAGACGTAAATCATTAATCAAATCAGTCAAACGCATTCTTCCCCTCCAAAACGCATAATTAAGCACCTTAACCTCCTCAGGAGACAAGGTCTCTCTACGCCTCAAACGTGCAACTGGCACAAAAGTCTGCAAAAAATCCTCCTTTTTACCCCTAAAAGTTTCTCCTCCAAGCCATTTCTGTGTCAAATCTTCAGCCCTTGCCCTCGGGGGAAGTCTACCATTCCAACGATCCCACTCCCCATCAAACTCCTCCTCAAAATACCTCTTAAACGATTTTAAACGCTTATAAATCCCCTCCAAATCATCCTCAGTATCACTTTGAACAACAAAAATAAACCCATTCAAATCAGAAACCTCATAAACAAACTTAAACCGTTCCATCTCAATAACCCTAATACGATCCCGTAACTCCTTAGAAAACGTCTCAACAGCTGACAAAAAACCAGAAACAAGATCAGCATCCACACAATATTTACCGCCAATCTTCTTATGAAAGACGCATACACTATTTTTAATCACATACAAATC
>JAEOSI010000147.1 GCA_016840425.1 Candidatus Wukongarchaeum yapensis | reverse complement strand
AGGTGCGGGACCCAGTGTGTTGTAAGGATTGTTGAGGATCAGTGGTTTATAAATTATGGCGATCATGGGTGGAAAATTTTGGCTAGTGAAGGCCTTGAGGATCTGAGGATATTTCCCGAGGATTTGAGGCAGGAGTTTAGGAACGTTTTTGATTGGTTGAAGGAGAAGGCTTGTGCTAGGAAGTCTGGGCTTGGGACGCCTTTGCCTTTTGATACAAGTTGGATTATTGAATCTTTGAGCGATTCTACGATATACATGGCTTTTTACACGATTGCAAAATATTTGCAGGAGGGATTGGTTGGTGAGGAGAATTTTTCAGACGAGGTCTTTGATTATGTTTTTCTTGGTGAGTGTAATTTAGAGGGAGTAGCCAGAAAGGCTGGGATGTCTGTTGAGCTTTTGAAGCAGATGCGGGATGAGTTTGTTTACTGGTATCCTCTGGATGCCCGTCATTCTGGCAGGGATCTTGTGCCGAATCATTTGAGTTTTATGGTTTTTAATCATGTGGCTATATTTTCGAGAGAAGATTGGGTGAGAGGTATTGTGGTTAATGGTTCGGTTTTGATGGGGGGTGAGAAGATGTCGAAATCTATGGGGAACATTGTACCGATAAGGAAGGCTGTTGAGCTTTATAGTGCTGATTTGATAAGAGCTGTCCTTATGGCTTCTGCTGGTCTTTTAACTGATGCTGATTTTAATGAGCAGTTGGTCAGGTCTGTTAGGGGCAAGCTTGAGCGATTATATAATTATGTTAGGGAATATTATGGTGATAATGGAGGAGAATCGGAAAAGGAGGGGGATGAGGGTTTTGATGTTGTTGATAGGTGGATGTTTTCTGCTTTTTATAAGCATGTGGATGAGGCTACGAAGTCTTTGGAGATTTGTGAGACGAGGGACGCTTTACAGCACTCTTTGTATCTTTTGGATCAGGATGTTTCTGAGTATTTAAAGATGAAGAGGTCAACGGATTTTGCCGGTGTTAGGAGGGTTATGAGGGAAGTTTTGTCTGGTTGGGTGCGTTTGATGGCGCCTTTTACACCTCATTTGTGTGAGGAGCTTTGGGAGATTATGGGAGTTGAGGGTTTTGCTAGTCAGGCTTCTTGGCCTAAAGTGAGGCGGGATTTAGTTGATGATCAGGTTTTCAAGGCTGTTCAGGTTGTTAGGCAAACGATTGATGATATAAAAGAGATAGCTTCTCTTATGAAGGAGACAAAGCCAAAGATTGCCAAGGTTATATTGGCGTCATCATGGCTTTATGAAATCTATGATGATGTTACTGTTGCTTTAGGCGAGGGGAAGAAGCAGAAGGAAATAATCAAGAAGCTTATGGGAAATCCTGAAATGCGGAAAAAGGGTAAAATAGTTGTTTCTATAGTTTCTCAGATAATTAGAGAAAGGCCAAGATATGCTGAAAAGGAGAAGGAGATGGAAACATTTCAAAAACTTAAAATGTATATAAGTAAGGATACTGGCCTGGAAATAGAGATAACTGATGCAGAAAGAATAGAAGAAGATCCCTTGGGGAAAGTAAAACAAGCAAAACCAGGAAAACCTGCTCTATATCTTGAATAAAATCTTTTATTTATACCAAAATAAATTTTAAAGCAAGTCAGAAAACGCAACTACTAAAAACTTTGCTTCTTTCATTTTTTGCATATCTGTTTAAAAGTTTAGAAAAATCTTTGAAAACGTTCTTTTAGATTTTTTTCCTTTTCTATTTCGAATGATAATCTTTATTAAGTAAAAATACTGGGGAAAGAACGTTTAAATCAATTCTTGATGGCAAATAATCGTTCAGTCTAAGTTTGAAGAAATTAGGAGTGAGAATAATGTCAGCAACAGATGAAGCTAAATTCTGGTACTTAAAAAAATTCAACCTTGCAACAGCTTTTGTTCATTTATTTCAGGGTATTTTGATATTAATTATTAGCGTTGATTTTTCAGTACCTATTAAAGCGACGTATTTAACGGAAGAATCTGGCAAATTATTCCAAGAAACAAAAGTTCTATTTGATATCCAACTTGGTCCTTTGATCGCGCTTTTCTTATTTTTAGCTGCTCTTGACCATTTTCTTGTAGCTACAGTTCGCTATGACTGGTATGTTAAGAATCTAAAGAACAAAATAAACTATGCAAGATGGATTGAATACTCTTTCAGCGCATCAGTAATGATCATCATAATCGCAATGCTATCGGGCATATACGATGTAGGAAGTTTAATAGCGATATTTGCTTTAACAGCAGTAATGAGCCTTTGCGGTATGGTGATGGAGGTACATAACCAAACAACAAAAGACACAAAATGGATATCATATATAGTTGGATGTATAGCTGGAATCGTACCATGGTTAGTTATTGGTTTATACTTCTACTTTTCAGAAACTTCTGGAGGAGATATCCCAAGATTTGTTTATGTAATCTACATAACTCTTGCACTACTTTACAATAGCTTTGCAATAAACATGTACTTACAATATAAAAAATGGGGACCATGGAACGATTATCTCTTTGGAGAAAAGGTGTACATCATTCTCAGCTTGATTGCAAAAAGTGCCTTAGCTTGGCAAGTATACGGCGGAACAAGAGGCGGTCCTAGTAGAGCCTAATTAAATACCTGATCTATATCTCCAATAAAATTTTTTTTAATTCCTTATTTTTTTGGTCTTTTCCCCCCAAATTATTTATTTATAATGGAAACTATTTCTTATTTAATGGGTTCAACATAAAAGCAGTTTTGGCTTTTAAGTAACTAAATTAACTGATGAAAAGGAAAAAGTAGAAGTTAATAAGGAGAAGAACTTAAATAAAATATAGTTTCTCTGTTCGGAAAGAGTTTAGAACCCATTTGGTTTAAGAAGAGGGTTATAAATTTGGCTGGATTAAGCTTTGAAAACATAGTCTTAGATCTTACAGAGGATTTATTATATAATAGTTATTCTCCATTATGGCTTTTTTTAGGGATTGGTATAGGAGCAGCATTAGGCTATATTATAGGAAGTTCTGGGAAAACCGGAGAACAAAAAGAGGAAAAGATAGCCGCACCAACCACGCCGCCACCGGGACCTCCGTCTACTCCGCCACCATCTAGTCCACCGGGACCTCCGTCTACTCCGCCACCATCTAGTCCACCGGGACCTCCGTCTACTCCGCCACCATCTGCTCCAGTAGCACCGCCAAGTAAACCAAAAAAAGGAGCGCCGCCGCCACCACCTCCTCCAGGAGCAGGGGCTTCTGGTTCAGGTTCAGCGGAAGGATTGGGGCTTCTTACTCCTAAAGTTGAGCCTTGCCCAGACCTTTATGAAGACGCTAGCGGGGCTATTTGTAAACTTACTGGTGGCCCGTTAGGAGAACAAAGATTAACCGGTTTGTGTAAAGCAGACTGGAAAAACTGTAGCATAAGGAGGGCAATGAAGACTTAAAGGAGATTTTAGGGTATACGAGTTTAATAAAGAAAAATAGTTGATTATCAGCTTTTTTTCTCCTTTTTTTCTCCTTTTTTTCTCCTTTTTTTCAGTTCTTCATAGATTTCTTCGTTTTTCACGTCTCTTGTGATTGTTCCAAGTATTATGTGGAAAATAAGGTCTGCCGCTTCATATATAACCGGTTCTTTTTCCTCTTTTAATAGGGCTACCGCTAGTTCCGATGCTTCTTCTAAGATTTTTTTAGCTATTTTTTCCGTCCCTTCCTCAAAAATTTTTACAACATATGAGTCCTTGGGCTTTTCTTTAATACGTTGTTTTATCACATCTTGTATTTCATCAAGGACCTTACAGTGAGCGTATACTTTTGAAGGGTCAAAAAACCTTTCTTCTTTAACTTGGACTTCTCCCTTCCTTAGAAGCTCTTTGTAAAAGCATGTAGGATAGCCTTTGTGGCAACAGGCGCCAACCTGTTCTACTTTTAAGAGTATCGCGTCGTTATCACAATCAATGTTTATTTCTAGGACTTTTTGCACGTGTCCTGAAGTTTCACCTTTCATCCAAAGCTTGTTTCTAGACCTTGAGAAATAGTGGGCATATCCTGTTTCGATGGTTTTTTTTAAAGCTTCTTTATCTGCATAGGCGAGCATTAATATTTTACCTGTTGAAGTTTCTTGGCTTATTACTGGGACGAGGCCGTCTCCTTTCTCGAAATCAACTTGTCCTATTATATCCTCAACTCTTTTACCTCTTTCTTCTCCGGTTTTCATATTCTAACGCACACGCCTCTTTCCGCTAAATATCTCTTAACTTCTTTTATGGTGTATTCCCGATAGTGGAATATAGAGGCAGCAAGGACTGCATCAGCCTTTCCCTCGGTAAGGGCTTCGTACAAGTGTTCGGGTTTTCCCGCGCCTCCACTTGCTATCACGGGAACTTCTACCGCTTCACTTATCGCCCTTGTTAACTCTATGTCGTAGCCATTTTTTGTACCGTCACAATCCATAGAGGTTAGAAGTATTTCTCCAGCTCCAAGACTTGCTACTTGCTTAGCCCATAGGATTGCATCTAAGCCTGTAGGGGTTCTCCCACCGTGAGTATAAACCTCCCACCAACACGCTCCTTTAGCGGTTTCCACGATAACCCTATCGGATTCCTCCTTTATTTTTTGCTTTTTATTGTCATCAGTTTCTACGTAGACTCTTTTTGCGTCTATTGCCACTACTACGCATTGAGAACCAAAAATTTTAGAACCTTCCCTCACTGTTTCAGGGTTTTTAACTGCGGCTGTGTTTATAGAAACTTTGTCAGCACCAGCTAAAAGCACATCTCTCATATCTTGGATAGATCCAATGCCTCCGCCTACTGTGAAGGGGATGAAAACAACGTCCGCTGTACGTTCTACTACATCTATTAAGATCTTCCTTTTATCACTACTTGCTGTGATATCCAGAAATACAAGCTCGTCTGAGCCTTCAGAATTATAATATTGAGCTTGCTCTACTGGATCTCCAGCATCCTTGAGATTAACAAACTTGACACCTTTAACCACGCGTCCATCCTTCATATCAAGACACGGAATTATTCGCTTAGCTAACATGCTTCATTATACCTCCTTTTCTATCTTTAACGCTTCTTCTAAACTTATTTTTCCTTCATGTAAAGCTTTTCCAACAACTACGCCATCCATTCTTATCTTCTTGACTTCTAAAATATCTTTTAGGGTGCTGATCCCGCCAGAAGCAATGATTTTTGCTTCTTTTAATTCTACACGTAAACGTTTTAAACTTCCAACTTCAGGACCGCTAAGGGTTCCGTCCTTTAATATAGAGGTGACTAGTAGCCAGTTTGCACCCTTTTCTACTGAAAGCTTTGCTGCTTCTAGTACATCTAATTTGGTCACTTTTTTCCATCCTTCAACAGCAACCGCGCCTTTTAGGTGATCTATTGCCACCATTACATGCCTGGATCCTGCTTCTTTTGCAAGTTCTGTTATGGATTCTGGTTGTTTAAAGGCCAATGTTCCTAAAATAACGCGTTCTGCTCCCATTTCTAAGAGCCTAAAAGCTTTTTCAAGGGTTCTGATGCCGCCACCGACCTGGACTTTTACATCGATATTTGTGATTATTTCCCTGATTATTTCTTCATTTTCACCCTCACCAAAAGCTGCATCTAAATCTATTACGTGGATGGTTTTTGCTCCTTTCTCAAGCCAGTTGTAAGCAGCTTCAAGGGGGCTGGTTTCGTAAACGGTTTCTGCTTTGGGGGAGCCTTTTATAAGTCTTACATTTTTTCCCTTTCTTATGTCGATGCTTGGAATAACAAGAAACAATTTAAAAACCTTCTTTATGTTCATCTTTTAATTATTTTTGTGAAGTTTTCTAGTATTTTAAGCCCTGTTTTACCGCTTTTTTCCGGGTGGAATTGGGTGGCAAATATCTGTTCGTTTTTGCTGACTATTGAAGGAAAATCGACACCATAAGAGGTTTTTGCAACAGCTCTTTCTTCAGAATTTGGGTAGTAACTGTGGACAAAATATACGTAGGAATCGTCTTCGATCCCCTCTATTATAGGGTCTTTTTTAAGGATTTTTAGGGA
>JAEOSI010000146.1 GCA_016840425.1 Candidatus Wukongarchaeum yapensis | reverse complement strand
GATTTGGAGGAGTTATACAGGGTTTTGCCTAAATATAGGAAAGGATTAGTGCTTCAACCCATAGAAGCGGAGGAAAAGAACTTTAAACTTTGTAAAGTGATCGGGAAAACCACAATAAAAGGTGGTAAAACACAGTTTAATTTATATGACGGAAGGAACTTGGTTCTGGTAGAGGGAAGAGATTATAGTGAAGAAGAAGAGGAATCAGAAACTGAAATAATTAGTTTCAACGATATAAAGGTTAATGATGTTTTAAAGATATCAATCCCTAATCAAAAATTTGAAGAATATATCAAGTTAGAAGAGGGAGTAATAGGCTTAATCGTAGGAGGAAAAAACGCAGGACGATTTGGGGTAATAAAAGATATAACGAAAGGGCTTATGAGGAGCTTAAACCTTATCACCATAGAAACTGAAACAGAGCCCATTATGACTCCTCTTGACTTTGTTTTCGTTGTCGGTAAAGAAACCCCGCTAATAAAGTTGCCAGATTGGTAAAAACCAGGCTTCTATTAACTTTTAGGGTGAAACATATCATGGATGAAATCCTAGTAGACAAGAATAAATGGCTGAAACTATGGGAAAAAAATCCCATGCTTAGACCGTATATAGCTAAAGTTACGGCTAATTTCGGAGTAGGGGAGAGCGGGATGCGTTTAGAGAAAGCGAAAACTGTATGTGAACAGATAACCGGGCAGAAACCGAAAGAAACGCGGTCAAAGATGACGATTAGGGATTTTGCGGTAAAGAAATTTGAACCCATAGGGTGTAAAGTCACTTTGAGGGGAGAAAAGGCGAAAGAGTTTCTTGAAAAGGCTTTAGAAGCAAAAGGAAAAATAATTCCACCTTCTGCTTTTGACAATGAAGGGAACATTAGTTTTGGAATAGAAGAACATATTGATATCCCACGTACTCGTTACGATCCTGATCTTGGCGTTTTTGGCTTTGATGTTTCTATAACCATCGAAAGGCCAGGATTCAGAATAAAAAGACGGCATGTTCGCCCAAGAAAAATACCGAAAAAACACAGGATAAAAAAAGAGGAAGCCATGACGCTTTTAATGGAAGAATTTGGGATAGAGATTACAGAAAGCCCGGTTGAGTTATACTACTAGACTTATACTACTATGGAGGTTTTTAGATTGTCAGAAGAAGGAGAAGGAAAAAAAGTGAAATATGGTAAAGGAACAAGAATGTGTAAGCGATGTGGAACTCATCGTGGCATAATTAGAAGGTTCGGCTTATTTATTTGTAGAAGATGTTTTAGAGAAATAGCAGAGAGCCTCGGATTCAAAAAATTAGACTGAACCCACTTCATCACTTATAAAGGTGAAAAGTCAGAACAGTATTTTGATTATTGGGGAGGATTTATGGGCAGTTATTTTTTCAGGTTTTCGGTATGGGGCTGAGGATGTTTTTATCTCGTAATTCTATTATCGCTTTTAATACTTCTTCGTAATTTGTTTTTCGGAGGGTGACGATGGCGCGCAAAATGATGTCTTCGAGGTAAAAAGGGTTATCAGGTCCAAGTTCGCTTGAATATTCACGAATTATTTGTCCTATGCTGAGGGTTTCTTCTAAAAGATGTTCGGCTAGATATTTTGAGCTGTTAAAGTGATGGGGGTATAAGTAATCCACATGAAGTTGCTCTTCCATAAGGGTAAAAGCAGGATCAAAAACTTGAAGATAGCCTGAAAAACTCATTAGTTGGTTTTGAAATCTTTCCTCGAATGAACGCACGAACTCTCGTAATCTTTCCTTGAACTCGTTACTTTGCATCCTGATTTTGGAAAATACTGCAGTTAGTGTAAGCTTACCTTCAACTATCCCTATGTGTCCTCCAGCTTCACCGAGTTCTCGCCAGGGCATTAAAAGGTCTTTAGCCTTCTCTTTTTTTGAGTTTTCCCGTATCTCTTGCAGAAAGTTAGTTAAGGCAGAAATTAAGCCAGACACTAAAAGAGGTTGCTCTATTCCGCCCCTAAAATTTTTTTCAAAAATGTTTATGCCACTGTCTTTTATAATTATTAGAATGTGGTTAACGTTCAATAAATCTGCTAAATAGTTTACCAAAGGATCTATTAGGGGTTTAGGAGCAAGAATAACCTCGCCTTTTAACTCTGTTTTGCCAACGTTTATAGTATATAGTTCTGGCCATAGGGCTAAACCGAAATCACGGAGTAATCCAAGGGGGACAAACCCTTTTTTTGACCCTAATAATCCTAAGCTAATGGCGGCACCTTCGCGCAAAAACCAGTCTTTTTCTTTTAAATTTTTGTCTAAAAATTTTATCACGCTTTCATCTCTTATACCTTGAAACAATAAACCGATGGCGATTATTGCGTCGTGGCGAATCTCCTTAAACGGTTTTAACTCTTTTTCTTCCAGTATTGCTTTTAAAATTTGGAAGGCCCTATAATCCCCAGTTCCTTGAAAAACTATCCCAATACTGAGAACAGCGAAGCGAGCCACATTGATGTCAGGGTCATAGACTAGAGGTTTGAGTATTCTTAAACCGCGTATATCTGTACTCCCGTGAAGAATAAGAGAGATTCCTATAGTGGCAGATCGTCTGATAAAAGGATCTTCATCGCTTATTAGTGATTCTAACAAAGTTAAAGCTTGGGAATCTTTGGTTCCATGAAACAAGGTTCCAATACCTAAAACAGCGCCTTCGAAAAGATAATCATCATCACGTTTTTCAAATATTTTCACCAACTCTTCTAAAACATCAATATTCCCACTACCCTCAAATAATAAAGCCATAGAAAAAGTTGCAAGACGCCTAATATTCCCATCTTCCTCTTTACCAATCATGTCCTTTAAAAACCGTAAAGTTGCTTTATCCTCGAACTTGTTCAAAACCATGCCTAGACCAATAATAGCCCCCTCTCTCACATGAGGATCTCCATCCTCTATAAGTTGCCTTAAAACATTTAAGGCATCAAGATCACCACTACCAAAAAACGCTAACCCGATACCGATCCCGACATTTCGCCTAATTTTTCCATCTTTCTCCTCAAGTAACGGTTCAAACAGTGAAAGATCCTTATTGAGTCCATAAAAAAGAAGGCCTAAACCCATAATTGACGCTAATCTAACATCATTATCCTTGTCTGAAATAAAAGATTCTAAAAGGGGTAAACCCTCTTCCCCACAACCTTGAAACAACAATGAATGAGCAATAATACTACCACTTCTAACAGAAGTTATTTTGCTACTATTAGCAATCGGTGCTAAAATTTCTAAAACTTCTGAAGTACACTCACCAACAAAAGGTAAAGAAATGCCCACCGAAGCACCCCTCTGAGCCCATATCGAATGCTTCTCCCCAGAAAGGATAAGACCCCTTAACAAGTCAAATATCTCAGACGCAAAATCTTCTTTCTTCTCCATACAATCCCATCCTCATCAAAGAAGAAAAATTTATCTAACATTATTATTACACCCCATCTTTTCCCCATTATTTAAACAATTCCAACACAATTAATTTAAAGTAATATCACCATATAAGATTAAAGTACAATCTCTTTAAAGTAATATCACCATATTAGATTAAATAGTATAATATGAAGATATTCAGATAGATATAAATACGTAGACATTCACCCTCTCTGCTTAAAAACATCTTAAAAAAAACATCCTATAACATGCCACAAACATAAAAACTAAAACGGTAGCGATCTCAGGCAAAAATCACAGTAAGGGGAATATCATAAAAAAACATCGTACAAAACGCATAGAAAAAATAACTGACAAGATCCATACCGAAAATTCAAATAAAAAAAGCTAACAAATAGGGTTTATTTGGTTCACAAAAAGGGATAAAAAAAAGAGGAGAAGTGATTAACAATGCAGTTCTGCGACAAATGTGGGAAACTTTTAAAACCAAAAAAGGACAAGAAAGGCATGAAACTCGTTTGCCCAAAATGCGGATACCAGAAAACTGGAGGGGAGGAAAACACGTACAAGCTGATAAGAGAAGTAAAACATTCCCCACGCGAAGAAGTTATAACAGTCACAACCCCTCTAAAAAAGAGAAGGGAAGGGATAGAAGAAGAAGAAAGGGAAGAGAGTTATAGACAAGTTTTAGAATTTATGGAAGGAGAAGAAGATTACGAAGGATCTGAAGACTAAAATCTTTCGGTAAACAAAAAATTTAATTGGTTTTTGGAGCCAAGGACTGGATTTGAACCGACGAAAGACGGATAACCACAAATTAACAAATTCTCTCTCCAATTTTATGTCACAATTCATAAAAAAGTTCTAAATAATCAGAATTTTAATGGAGAAAGATGAAGTTTTTTAAGTAGTTTTAGGTCTATGTTTTAAGTAGTTTTAGGTCTATGTTTGCAGTATTTCCTTCAATCTTTCGCATTATTTGATTTTCAACCGTTCTTCGGCTGCTCGTAAAATAGCTTCAAGCATTTTAGCATAAGACATTCCTGCAATTTTTGCCAAGTGACCGTCCCAGCACCAGCCAGGGTTTGGATTTACCTCAAGGTTTGGTACTGGTCCTAATGTTTTTCTTTTTTGTTCACCCTTTTCCCCGCGTTTTTGGGATTTCTTTCTGGATGTTTTTTTAATCATGGAGTTTCAATCTGCCAAAATTGTTTCTAATTTCCCATGCTTTAGCTTTAAAAAACTTTCGCTGCAATAAGTTAAAAATTAGAAGGCAAACTCTCTAACTATTTGACTGCTTTTCCGGCCTTCGTATCATGTGTATGCTCATATCAGAATGATTAAGTTGCTTTTCTGTATAAGGTTTTAACAGCTTGAAACCGAAATTTGAATACCATCTTATAAGACCTTTCCTCCTCTCTATGAACTCCTTTCTTGCCAACTCTTTCCCATCTTCTTCAAAAGGTTTCGCAACAAGGGTCGCTGTCGCATTTCTCTCCTCTAAAAAATCTACAAACTTGTTCATTAAAATCGTTCCGTATCCCTTATTTCTAAAATTAGTGTCTACGTAAATTTTGAATAATCTATACAATTTAGGGGTGAATTCGTCTACTGTCATTTTTGCAACAATTTTCCTTTTTTACCTTTCAAGACCGTACTAATTGGAAAAAAATAAGATCCTTGTTTTTTTATAACACGCAAAATATACTTCGAAGATTTCCTTCCTTCTAACAATCCTTCTTCCCTCATAGGAACCTTCTTTTTAATCCGAGATCCCTCGTAAACAATCATCTTGAAATTTTCAAACTTACAACCTAAAACAAAAAAAGATCACATTACTAAAAATTTCCTACTCTTTAAGTTCTATCACAAAAAAACACTATATAAGGACATATTAATAGTCTCCAACCTTTGCCTTAATAAAATTATTTTGAGAATATATCTAAAAAATAACTAATCTCTTAACTTTTCAACCATTCTTCCCATTTTTGTCAATTAAACAATTTTTTGGCATTAAAATAATGCTTTTTCATATCAAGCCGGTTAGACCGCGTCTTATCATGCCTATAGCTATCGCTGCTAATAACAAACCTAGGACTCGCGAAGCAGCATTAATACCACTGCTACCAATTTTTTGAATCACTAAGTCGCTGTACCTTAATATCAGCCAAGCAATTACCCCATTTGCCAGGGCAGCAAAGGCAGTCACGAACACGCCATAATCGTAGGTTAAAATGATACTCATCGTTATAGTTCCAGGACCAGCAAGGAGAGGTGTTCCCAAGGGTACCACAGCAAGCTCTTCTTTATTTACTATGTAAGAACGAACAATATTTCTTCCAATAGTGAAATCAAGAGCAATTATTAATAAAACAAGACCCCCCGCAATAAAGAAATCATCAGTTTCTATTTGAAAAAAATCAAGGATATACTGACCAAAAAAAATGAAAACTAAAACAATAGAACTGGCTACTATTGCGCTTTTTTTCGCGATTTCTCTTCTGTCTTGTGATGAAAAACCGTTCGTCAAGGTTAAAAATATGGGCACATTACCTATAGCGTTGAGCATAACAAATAGATTAAAAAAAGCAATGGAAAAATCTCCTAAAAAAGAAGACAA
>JAEOSI010000145.1 GCA_016840425.1 Candidatus Wukongarchaeum yapensis | reverse complement strand
TGGTTGTTTCAACTTACGGTTTCTCCTTGTTGTTTCAGGCGCGAAAGGCAGCTCCACAGCTGATCTTAAAACCTCAGAAAGTACTTACCGAAGTTCTATGTCAAAAATGTGGCTTCAAAAATGTCCGAGAATTTCAGCGCGGCGACTACATTCTCCAAGATAGTGAAACATGCCCAAAATGCAACGAGAAAATGGTAATTGACTCCATCTACCGCGAAGCTAAGAAAGAGAAAAAGAGCGAAGCTTAAACCGCTTAAAGGATTCGTAGAATTTATAGAATACAAATAGAAGAGAACCCAAAATATATTAAAGGCCCAAAAATCGAAGATGTTAGCTCTAAAGGGTATTTCGCTACTTTTTTGCTTTTTCGATCTCTTGGATTCTTAGGCGTATGGCTTCTTTGATGAATTCGCTTCTGGACGTGTAGCCTAATCCTGGGGTTGCTGCGATTTTGTCTACTTCTTTGATCAGGTCTTCTGGAAGCTGCACCGTTTTCCAAGGTCTTTTCACTGTTGCAGTTCTCATCTATCATTCACGGTGTGACTAATTAACGCTTTTACAATATAAAGCTAACTAATGTAACCCTTACTTTTCCGCTTCAATTAAAAAATAAATGTATTCAGGTAAGTATAGTGCAGCCGTCTTCTGTTATCAAAACTGTGTGTTCCGCCTGCGCTACAGGTTTTCCGCTGGTCTCTACAAACACAGGATAAGACGTTAAGCTCTTCGTCGAGAGAAGTTCTGAGAACGCGGTTTTGTAGTTGTCCCGCGACATCAATCCCTGAAGCCAACGTTCACTAAAAGGCAGCGTACGGAAATTCTTACTGATGTAATTCAGAAGCCGTTTGGAAGCAGGGTTCCTTAAGGATTTGTGCTTTACAAAACGGAAGATGAAAGCTTCAGAACTGCCTTTAACTTTGCCCGCTGCATCAGGAACTGTCACGAAGGGCTCCACCCCATAAACCTCCCCTACGTTTATCTTCTTTAAAGAAAAATGGGATACGTTTGGCAATGATTTTCCCGTGTGGATTAGATAGCGTCCAATCTGGTGGCCCGTGAGGTTTGAGATGGGTTTTAACCCGTAGCTCTCTATTGTACTTTGGATAACTGAACCGAACTGCGGCATAGATAACCCCGGACGGAGGGTTTCAACCGCCTTTTCAAGGGCTCTGTTCGCCGCGTAAACGAGGTTTTCGTATTCAGGATTGAAGCACACGGTTACCGCCGAGTCAGCGATATAACCGTCCACGTGAGCGCCGAGGTCTATTTTCACTAAGGCTCCCTCTGGAATGGTTCGTTTGTCCTGCGGGGGAGAACTGTAATGCGCAGCGACTTCGTTAACTGAAACGTTGCAAGGGAAGGCGGGTTTACAGCCTTTTTCCCGAATCAGCGCCTCTACTTTTTCGCAGAGGTCAACGATGGGCATGCCCTCATAAACAATTTCTCTCGCTTTTTCTCTGACCTCAGCCACAGTTTTTCCGGCACGCCGATACTTCTTTAGCGCCTCGGTAGGGATGCTCATTGCCGTCCACACGCGTCATTAAGCTTTTGTTAGTTTTAAAAACCGTTTTGGTATTTTGATGCCTTATTCGATTTGTTGTTGGCGCCAAGTGTTGTAGGGGCATTGCCTCCAGCAGTAGAAACTTCCTTTCAAGGAGCAGACTTTGCACTCAGCCCTGTCGAACGGTCTAATTTTTCTAACTCTTCTAGCCAAGGTTTTTCTCTCAAAAATAGTGGTGTTGTTATCTGATTTATTAGCTTCGTTTACTGTCTTCAGGGAGTTGAGGCGTAACCATTTCAGGCGTTACGGTTAGGAAATTGTCTCCACCCATGTGGAGGATCGGTTTCAGTTTTTTGATGTCAAACCTCTCATCGAAGACTCTTCTGTTTGCGTGGGCGGTTAAGACTTCGCCGATTAACAGCGTGTGGTCTCCTATGGTTATCTCTCGACGTAGCTTACATTCTAAGTGTGCCACACATTCCTTAATTATCGGCGGCCCAACCATTTTCGCGGGAAGAGGCGTCAAAGGCGCTTCTTTAAACTTGTCGTGCTCTATTCCGGTTCTTCTGCCGCAGAACAATGTTTCTCTGACAATGTCCATAGTGGGAATGTTGACCACGAACTCCCCGGTTTCCCGAATCAGCTTGTAGGAGTATCTTCTAGGAGTTAGACCTATAGCCACCATGGGAGGATCAATTGAAACGGGCATGGACCAAGCTAATGTTATGATGTTGGCTTTGCCCGATTTGTCTATGCAGCTTACTAACACAACGTTCCTCGGGTACAGCAGCCTATAGGCCAAGGGCAAATCAACGGGGGCTTTCTCATTTTCCTCCAATTAAACCACTCTCCTAAGTTTTTTTTGGAGCATTTCAACTCTGTAAAATCATTGTTTATTTAGGTTTATTAAACCCTAGGCGGGTCAGCTTTCAACATCCTCTAGGGTTTTAATGCCTATTTTATAACTCTTCGAAGCGCGTAGTTTTCTGCTTCCCTCAGGCAGTATCTCAAAATATCTGATTTCATCTATACGAATGAAAACCGCCCCAATTCTGTCCCGTTTCACTATACTGTAATAGTTCTGAATGGGAACCAAATCTAAAACAAGAGCACACGCATCCTCCAAAAGTAGGGCTGACGGATCCTCAAAGACGCCTGATAACGTTCCTTCATAAATTGCCGGGTGCTTAATAAGCGGGTTTTCTTTTGCGAAGACCCTGACAGGGCGTCCGACATAATATAGTAAAGACCGGTATGGAATTTTCCTCTTCGCGGGGGGATACTCAACCTCGGTGTTTACGCCCTTCTGCGCTCTTCTCCTCATGTTTGCTTTCATTCCTTTCTAGGTGAATACTACCCGCCTAGTTCGGATTTAACGTTTTTGGGCGGGTCACCGGTTGGAGCGCGCGCTAAACATTTAAGAAAGATTTGTTCTATAAACGACAAATGGTGTACTTATTTGGATAATAAGCCTTTAAGGTCAATAGTCGGGGCAATAGTCGCATTGTTTGGACTGGTAATGATTTTTGCGGGAATTGCTTTTGCGCGCGCACATGAAGCCCCTTATGGACTGGCAGGTTTGATTTTGTTTTTCGCAGGTTCATTCTTTATCATGGGTGGAATTGCTATCTATACATGGGGGAAAGTCCCCTCTGCGACACAACAAGAGAAGAAGGACATGGATACAACCATCAAGTATCGTGTGCGCGCGGTTGAATCAAGGGAATACATTAAACAAAAAATTGCCGACGCTCGGATTGGCGAGTTAATTGCAGGAATAATCGCATTTGCAGGTTTTGTAATCTTGATAATAGGGTTCACATATGGTTCGGCATGGATAGACCAAAGTGTAAACCCGCGTATTATGTTTGGTATGCTTATCCCTGGCTTCTTTATTACATTCTTCTTTCTCTTCGTTTTTGTTTGTTTCAACAAAATGAAAGAAGAATACGAAGAGAAGCTACTGAGAATCAGCAGAAAATTTTGCAAAAAATGCGGAAAACAAGTAGAGCAGGACTTCAATGTGTGTCCATATTGCGGGAAAAAACTGACAAAATAGACGGCGCGGACACGTTTAGCGCGCACGAGCTTTAAACACTTCATTTTTCGGGTTGTTGCTTTGGTAGCCCATAGACGATTGAAAGATATAAATAGTTGTGTTAGAACACTGTTAATTGGTGGTTAAGTTATCGTTCTATCTTCAGATGAGTTCAGATTAATGAGAGAGGCGACTGAAAGTATATGAATCTTAGAAGTCTATCTAAAGCTGCATTTCTGGTAGTTTCGATAGTAACGCTGATTCTTATTCAGAATTCGGTTTTGGGTAAAATGCTCGTCTTAGTTTTTTACGTTTATGGGTCTGTGCCCTTTGCCTTTATTTTTACATACCTTTTGAAAGGTGAGATAATTTATAACAAAGGAACTAGGAATGTCGGGGTTGCCAATACCTTTATGATTGGTGGTTTACCAGCCGGATTTTTAACAGTCGCAGGCGAATCATCAAAAGCAGTTTTTCCATTGATCATAACAAATTTTTATTTTAATGGTGATCTTACCACCTCTCTTGTACTTATATTTTCAGCTATGCTCGGCACCAATTTTTCTATATTTTTGAAAGGAAAAGGAGGCATGGGAACCACTATTTTACTCTGGACTTTAGGTATCTTGTCTCCGTATTCATTTCTCCTTTTCTTTGCAATATCCATACTCTCATTTATAGCCGTTAAGGACTCTTATCGCACTTCCATCATAATTCATTCTCTTTTGCCGGTTGTGCTTTTTTTAACAGAGCGAAGTATACCTTTTGCAATATTCGGGTTAGCGGCATCAATTATGTTTATTTCCAAATACAATAGAAGCAGAGACGATTTTGAACAACATAATGTCAAGAAAAAATTGAGGCGCCTTCTATGGAAAAAGGGTACATAATAGATGTAGCGGATGCCAAGGGAGATTCACAAGTTGGAGGTAAGGCAAGTAGATTAGGCTATTTAAAAAAGAAGGGTTTTCGAATACCCCGAACACACGTGTGTACTTTTAGGGCATACGAAGACTATATTTATGGCAATAAGAATGTTTTGAAAAACTTGAAGAAAGAAATAAGGAATCTAATAGACGGAGAAAAGAAGTATTCAATAAGATCATCAGCAAATGTTGAAGATACAACACGGTATTCTTTCGCCGGCCAATTTGAAAGTTGTCTAAACGTAAAGGGTTCAGAGGCGATTATTAATGCTATAAAAGAGATATGGTGGTCTACGGGAGATAAGTTAAGACCCTATCTCGGCAAAATCGGCAAATCAAGTCAAGAGTTGAAGATGGCTGTAATTATTCAAGAAATGTTAAGTCCTAAATTTTCGGGGGTAATATTCACTAAAAACCCCATAAGCGGATTGGATGAAGTCATTGTGGAATCGGTTTTAGGACTCGGAGATGCATTACTGCAGGATGGAATAACGCCAGATAGATGGGTTTACAAATGGGGTAAATGGATTGAAAAGCCCGAAGACGGAGAAAACAAGCTTCCAATAATAAAGGAAGTAGTAACGCAAGCTAGAAAAATAGCAAAAAAATACGGCAAGCCGGTGGCTTTAGAGTGGGCGTACGATGAAAAAGAAATTTATTGGCTACAGCTCGGAGAGATTGCCACCTTAAAAAACAGAATTTTATATTCCAACAGAATATCTAAAGAATTCTTGCCAGGTATTATAAAGCCCCTCGTCTGGTCGGTTAATATCCCTGTGGTAAATAGTTCTTGGAAGAAATTGTTTGAGGAGCTTGTAGGTGATGCAGCAAAAAATATAGACATAAACAGTTTGGCAAGAGCCTTCTACTACAGGGCATATTTTAACATGGGCATTGTAGGAGACATATTTGAACTTTTAGGAATGCCACGGGAAACTGTAGAATTATTGATAGGAATTAAAGTCGCAGGCAACGAAAGACCAAAATTCAAACCAAACGCTAAAACATTAAGATACCTGCCTAGAATGATGTTTTTTGCCATAAGAAAAAGCATGTACTCGAAAAAGATAGAAGAATTCTTGACAGATCAAAAGAAAAAATATGACTTTTTCAATTCCGTGAACATGGAGAAATTGGATGAAAAAGAAACTTTTCAGTACATAGAGAAATTATTCGAAGCGAATAAGGAAGCTTCATATTTTGTCATAATTACACAATTGCTTATGGGTTTATACAATATGCTACTGAAAAGGCAACTGGAGAAAGTTGGCATCAACATAGAAAAAGTTGATTTTGCAGAGGTGACGGAAAAATTAAGACCTATAGACCCGAGCTATCATCTGTCACTTTTACATAATAAGTATGCTGCTTTACCTCAAGAGCTGAGACGTAAAATACAAGAAATGAGTTATAAGGACTTCTCAGGATCACCTGAAATAAAAGAACTTAAAAAAGAAGTTGAAATTTTCTTATCTAAATTCTGGCATCTAAGTGATAGCAGCAATGTCTTCTCGAATCCCACTTGGGGAGAAACTCCCGAGCTCATATTAAAGATGATAGTAAATTACTCAAAACCAGAGAGAACGCAAATTGATAAGAAGGAAGTTGATGCTTTAGTCAAGAGCCGAATCAAAGGA
>JAEOSI010000144.1 GCA_016840425.1 Candidatus Wukongarchaeum yapensis | reverse complement strand
CCCTAATATTCATCGATAGCAATTTATCTTCTCCCTTGCGGAAAGAGTCTTCGTTGAGCATGAATATAAAAACAAAGCAAAACAAAAACATTTAAGAAAAAATAAAAAACTATTTTTATTAGTAGTTAGAAGTAAGTCGCTCTATCCTTTCTTTTTTTATACTTAAATTATCCTAGTTGTTTTAATGAGGGTTGACGAGGTTTCTAGTTAAATGCCAGCGAAAAGAGATTATTATGAGGTCTTAGGGGTAAGTAGAGATGCCAGCCTCGAAGAGATAAAGAGGGCTTATCGTAGATTAGCAAAAAAACATCATCCAGATAGAAATAAGGACAATCCAAAAGAGGCTGAAGCAAAGTTTATCGAGGTCTCTGAAGCTTATGAAGTGTTAAGCGATCCAGAAAAACGCCAGCGATATGACACATTCGGTCATGCAGGGGTAGCTTCAGACTTTGGGCCTGGAGGTTTTGACTTCTTCCGAAACTTTACCCATTTCGATGATATAAGAGACCTCTTCTCCGACCTTCTTGGCTTTGGTGGTTTTGAAACAGGCACGATATTTGAACGTCTTTTTAATTTTGGAAGAAGGTCTCGTGGATGGGGTGAAGAACCTTCTTGGCGTTCCGCTCCGAGAAGAGGTGCCGATTTAGGTTACAACCTAGAAATAGAATTGGAAGATGTCCTTACCGGACTTGAGAAAGAGATAGAATATTACACAAGAGTAAAATGCGAAGAATGTGACGGAACGGGAGCAAAAAGCAAAGACGATATCGTTCAATGTCCCACTTGCCACGGTACAGGACAAATAAGACAAGAACGTAGAACTCCTTTTGGGTATGTTGCAACTGTTTCAACATGTAATCAATGCGGAGGAACAGGGCAACAAATCAAAAAGAAATGTTCCGTATGTAAAGGCGAAGGAGTTGTCCCAAAACCAAGAAAAATCAAGATCAAGATCCCGCCTGGGGTAGAAACTGGGCATAGTCTAAAGGTGAGAAGAGGAGGAGAAGCAGGAGAAGCCGGAGCTGAGCCCGGTGACCTTTACGTAAATATACAGGTACGCCCTCACAAACTCTTTAAACGATACAATAGCCACATAATTTTAGAAAAAGAGCTAGATTTTACCCAAGCCGCCTTGGGTGATGAGATAGAAGTACCCACCCTCGATGGTGTAGCCAAGCTGAAAATTCCTAAAGGTACACAACCAGGCACCATTTTTAGGCTCAAGAAAAAAGGCCTAAACCCGCTTGGAGGAGGAAAAAGGGGCGATATGCACGTAGTCGTAAACATCAAAGTCCCCGAAAAGCTAACAAAAGAGCAGGAAGAACTGTTGAGAAAATTCGCAGAACTTTCAAAATAATCTTAAAATAAACAATAGTTCTTTAATTTTTACTTCTTTTTCTTTTGGATGTTTCTTAATGCTTTTTTGGTTCTTTTGTTTTTTTGATTAAAAACGCTTAAAAGCCATTAAATTATTTTTTAAGAGTTGCATCATTCTTATAATTGGCAGTAGATGTTAAAAGTAAATTTTAGCCATAGAAGTAATCATTGTTAAATTTAAGGTTTGTTTTTCGATCCGATTTGGTTAAGAAGAATGGAGGAAAAAGTTTGCCTTTAAATGAGGAAGTTTCTGAAGCCATAGTTTATTTTCCTTTGATATTTCATGCTCACCAACCTGTGGGTCAGTTTGATCATGTTTGTGAAAAAGTTTTTCAATCGTCTTATAACCCGCTGATTAAGGAACTTTACGAGCATTCAAAAGTGAAAGTTTGTCTCCATTATTCAGGCTTTCTTTTAGAGTGGCTTGAATATAATCATCCTGAACATATCGATATGGTTCGTTCAATGGTTAAAAGAGGTCAAGCAGAGATTCTTTCGGGGGGTTATTATGAGCCTATACTTGCGGTGATTCCTGAAGAAGACCGAGTAGATCAAATAAGCCTTCACAAAACACGTATAAAAGAAATTTTTAATTACGATCCAAAAGGGTTATGGTTGGCAGAAAGAGTTTGGGAGCCCCAACTTCCAAAAAGCCTTCATAAGGCAGGAATAGAGTATGTTTTGATCGATGATAATCACATAAAATATCTTGGTTTTAAGGAAGAAGAAACCTTTTACCCTTTCGTTACCGAAGATCAAGGCTACCCTGTTAAAATATTCCCCATAAATGAAACCATACGCTACCTTACCCCTTGGAAACTCCCAGAAGAAACGAAAGATTTCCTTTCAAGGGTTAAGAATTTTGAAAAAAATCGCATAGTGGTTTTCAGTAGTGATTCTGAAAAAATGGGAGAATGGCCTGCTGGTGACAGAACAACTCACGATATCTGTTATGTAAGCGGTTATGATGGTCGGCCTTGGATGTCTGCTTTTCTAAAAATGATTGAGGAAACTCCTTGGATTATCCCTACAACTCTCTCAGAATATGTTGCAGTTTTTAACCCGTCGAGTCTTATCTATCTTCCCACGGTTTCTTATGATAAGCTGTCTGTTTGGTCCCTTCCAACTGGTGCCCAGATCGGTTACAAAAAAATGATGGAAATAGCCGAGCATCAAGAAATTTATTTTAAAAGCTTAATTTTTTGGTTTTCAAAGGGTGGTTTTTGGAGAAACTTTCTCACAAAATACTCTGAGTCCTCTAATATGCATAATAAAATGCTTTATGTACGTAAAAAGATCCTTGAAGCAGAAAAAAGGGGAGCAGATGAAAGTTTAATAGGAACCCTTAAAAGAGAACTGTTTAAAGCGCAGTGTAATGATGTTTATTGGCATGGGCTTTTTGGAGGAGTGTACCTCAGATCTCTTCGCAACAGTGTTTACAAGCATTTAATTTTCGCAGAGAGAGAAGCAGAAAAATTACTGCAAAACTTAAGCGTGTTTAAACTGCCAAGAATGCTTGAATTAGACTTCAATTGTGACTTTATCCCTGAGATTTTGATAGAAGGACATAATTTAAACGTTTACATCTCCCCTCATAAGGGAGGCAGTGTTTTCGAGTTAGACAGTAAAAAAGCCCTTTTCAACCTTCTTAATGTAAAAACACGTGTAAAAGAACCCTACCATGAAAACGTTCCAGGTTTGATCTTTGATAGACATTCCCTCCAAGCATTTCGAATATACCTTCTGCCAGAAAACAGTACAAAAACCAGTGTTATGCAAAGGGAATATCAGGAATTAGGAAGCTTATCTTGGGGAGATTTCCGAATAGAAGAACTAAAAGACACAAAATGCGTATTAAAACGCGAAGAATACCTAAAAGTAGGTCAAAATGGAACAAACATAACCTTTTTGAAGTCATTCCAAATAGCCGGAACCAATCGTCAAAATGAAACACTTACTGCAACCTTTACTATAGAAAATAAAGGTCCAGAAACTCTTAAAGGACAACTAATAATCGAAACACCTCTAGTACTAATAAGCGAACTAGAACAAACAAAAATAACAAACCTTGAAAATAACTCTGAAATACCCCTAAAAGAAAGAGAAGAATCAATAGAGCAGAAATACAAAAAACTCTCAATATCCGACCCATACAATAACTTAAACATAAAAATCACAGCAACCCCCCAATCCTGCTTACTGATAGACAAAATATTAACAACAAACATCACAGATTTTGGAAGAGAAGACACATATCAAGGCTTACTATTAGTCCACACTTTCCCCTTCAACCTTAATCCAAACGAAAAACAAGAATCAAGAATAAGTCTCACCTTATAAAAAGCCCACCTAAAAACCTACTACCTCAAGATATTTCTAGAGTATCCGCTTGGTTCCATAAGAGGTGAAAGTTTCTTTTAAGGGCATTGGCAAAAAGGGGGTTTTGAAACCATAAAGCTGAAGCGCTTCCTTCAAAAACTTCTTCCATATCGGGTTTAGGCACTCCTAAAAGTATTTCTTTTTGGTCTGTTATCAAAAAGTCAAGCATTGTATTTTCACTAATTTTTACCGTGAAAAGTTCTTTAAATCCGCCAATTATTGTTTTTATCAATGTTTTCTGGTTTTCTTCTAATTTTGGGACGATTAGTTTGAAGGAGACCTTGTTTTTTAGTCTATCGTGAATTATTGGGAGCATTTCTTTTAATTTCCATTCCTCGTAATTCCATATCTCTATTGTGGCATATCCTACTAAAATCACTTCATTTTTGGCGCGTTTTATCATGTTCCAAGCTTTTTCAATAATGTTTTCTAGCCTTCTTATTAAAAAAACCTCTTCTAACCTAACTTCGCTTGAAGTTTTAAAAGCCTCTGCAAGCTTTTTTACTAAAAAATTAAAAGACTTCTTTTTTTTACTGATTAATGCTTTATAATCTTCTTCAAAATCCTTCATACGTTTAGTTAAAGCAATTTCTGGATCAACAGCCCTATAACGTCGCGAAGATCCCGCCTTGCTAGGCGTAGAGATTACAAATCCTTTCTCCTCTAAGGCACGCAGCGTATCATAAGTCCTTGGCAAAGGAATATCCGCCTCAACACCGATCTTCTTTGGAACCATCTCCCCTCGTTTAATCAGGGCTACATAAACCCTTGCCTCATAGGTATTAAGCCCGAAATTCTCTTTAAGTTCTTCAACTTCTTCTAATTCATCCAAAAAGAACTCTTCCTTTCGAAAACCTTTTTCAAAACAAAATTGCCTAACTCTTTCTTAAAAATTTTCGCTTCTACTAAAAACTAATTTAAGGTTAAGGTAAGATTTGAAATCCCTCCTATTTTATAAAATTATTAAAAATCTTTTAATTGCCGGGATGAGGAGAGAGACTTTTGAACAAAATAAAAAGGGTAAATTAGGGTAGAAAATAACTCCTTTTACTCTTTTTTAAAACAGATTTCATTATTTAAGAAGAACACTAACCCATTAGACTGTCAAAATTTTAGAACGCCAGCCAGCAGGTTCATGCTCCTCGTCAATAGTAATGTTACTATATGTTAAGTCTTGTCGCTTTATCTCTCCTGCTGCCCTCGCCGCGGCAAACCTTTTTCTAACGTTTGCATTGCATCCTATCCAGATGTAGACATTCTTCCCTTCTTCATCAACGATCAAAAAAACCTCATCCGAGCCAAATGACATAGAACTTAATTCTTCTGTGTCACCATCTTCTGCAACACGTAACTTTTTCATTTGATCACTACCTCGCTTATGGAATAGCTTATCATATTATAGTACGTTAAAATCATTTAAAGAGTTTTTTAGGGTTTTTTCCAAAAAAATTGTTAAGTTTTTGTATTATCCAGCTATATCGTTAAGTTTTTGTATTATCCAAAAGTTTAACTATTGATCTATCGGTTAGAAAGATGAAAAAGATAGGTTTTTAAAACCAATTATACCTTCCTTTTTTCCTAGTAATACAACCATGTAATTATTTTGGCTGAGGTGATTGGATTTATGGTAGAGATTGCAAGAACAGGAGAATGTCCAGAATGTGGCGCTTTAATTGGTTTAAAAGACCCTTTAATCAGGGAAATTACCACCTGTGAGGAATGTGGTGTTACCCTTGAGGTAATCTCTATAGAGCCTTTACTCTTTGAGATCGCTGAATTAGAAGGAGAAGATTGGGGCGAATAAAGGGAAAATTGGAAAAAATTTTCCCTCAACTTCTAACTTCATTTTATTAAATATTGTTTAAATAATCATGTGGAAGGGTATTTATCAATATAGGACGTTTGTGTTAATTATCGGGTTCATTATTTTTTTAGTGTAAAAATAATATTTTTTGGGGTTGTGATCCATGGTTACTAGGGTTGGCATAGTGGTTGACCGTGTTAGGCCTGATGAACGCTTACTTTTCGAAACTGTGGAAAAACTTGGGGGAGAGTTAGTTATTATTGATAGCAAAACACGTAAGTTTTCCTTAACTAAGCCCAATGATATCGAAGCAGACATCATAATTATGCGATGCGTAGGTACTCTCAAAGGGCTTTACATAACCTTCGTACTTGAAAATCAGGGATTAGAAGTGATAAACCCATATTTAATAGCTGAAAACTGTTTTGATAAGGTGAAAACATCAGTACTCCTAGCGAAAAACGGATTGCCAACCCCAAAAACTGTTGTAGGGTTCGACGTTAAATCCGCTTTTCAAATAGCGGAAGAAATGGGTTATCCTGTAATATTTAAAC
>JAEOSI010000143.1 GCA_016840425.1 Candidatus Wukongarchaeum yapensis | reverse complement strand
GGTTCTTCTTTCTTTTTCCTTACACCATTTTTGTGCCAAATATTAGGGGGAATTCTTAGAACCGCCGATGATCCCTAAATTTTGAAAAAATGTAAGTTTTTAAAAACCCCATATTTTTGTATTTTCCTAGCGAATCAAAATTGATGTATTCTTCAATTATCACCCCCTCTTTTGTGGTTTTTGAGTCGAATTATGTTGAAATTATTATCAGTAAGAATGTCTGGTTTGTCCTTTCCTCCAATATGGTTGGCAGAAAATCCTAAAAACATTAAAAGCTTCGACTAGCGCTTTTTTTAAAAATAGCGGAATCCTTACTGTTTCGCTTTGCTTCATGCAAATGTTTCTTTAGTATGTTGATCATATTTGTGCTAAGATTTTGGTTTATGGGGTTTATGGAGTCTCCCATTCTTCCAGTTTTTCTCAGTTTTTTTCATTTTTCAATTTAGAAAAGAAAAATGTCGTGAAGGCAATTTCACGCAAAAAATAATCGAGTAAAACCTTGCTTAGTTCATTCTTTTTGTGGATTCGCCAACTTATTCAATGTGCTTTCCATTCTCTTGATTTAAGAACTCTTCTATCTTTTTTACAATTTCCATAAAAGCTTTTGTTGCTGGTGAATTTTTATTTTCAGTTACGAATGGTAAACCTTTATCAGAGTAGTCGCATATTTCAGGGTCGATAGGGATCCTTCCCAGAAACGGAATGTTCATATCCTCGGCTATTTTTTGTCCTCCTCCTCTTTTGAAGATGTCGATCTCTTTGCCGCAATTTGGGCAGATGAAACCACTCATATTTTCTATTACGCCTATAATAGGAGCCTTCAAATGTCTAGCAAAAGTAACTGCCTTTTTAACAACGATTTGTGAAACTTCTGAAGGTATTGTAACTATTACTACCCCATCCAGATCCGGTATGAGTTGCATAATACTCAAGGGCTCATCACCAGTTCCTGGGGGAAGATCTATAAACAAAAAATCCAATTCACCCCAAATAACATCCGATAAAAGCTGAGTGATTGCCCTCGCCTTTAAGGGACCACGCCAAATTACCGGTGTTTCCTCAGTTTCAAGCATAAGCGCCATAGATACAACCTTGATACCTAAGGGACCTACTGCCGGAACTATTTCGCGTTCAGGAGTAGATACAACCTTTTCCCCTTGTAAACCAATTATCTTAGGGACAGAGGGACCCGTTATGTCTGTATCAAGGATACCTACTTTATCAGTATAACCCCGTACCGCAAAAGCCATAGCAAGGTTCACAGTGACAACGCTCTTGCCAACGCCCCCCTTCCCACTAATCACAGCGATCTTATGCTTCACTTTACTCATTCTATCCTTAACCTTTTTCATACGTTCAGCTCTAACCCGTCTTTTAATTTCATCCATCAAGGAAAAAATCCCACCTAATGATCGTGCTCTTTTATTTGATAAAAAAAAAGCAATGCTCTTCGCCCTTATATTTTTAACTTTCTCGACGGGAGTCCCCTATGACGGCTGGGGGGGGATGAAAGCCGAACAACAAAAATAATAACAAACTATTTGTAATTATAAGAGTAACAATATGGAAGAGTAGGACAGGGACTGTCCGAATTTACGCCTGTGGAGATGGATGAATAATGATGATCCCGTCGTTGAAACAGGAAGCCCCTTGCGAAAGCTGGGAGTAGTTCACTCGCTTTAACTTCGTTTTATAATGGCATGAAATAGCGGCATTACGCGGTTTATCCTGCGTAAAACATTTTTTCATTCATTGATTTTATCCAAGTTATACCGTGAATAGGGAAAATTTTTAAATACTGTAAAAACCTTAAAAAAGCTTAGGAGCCAAACAAAAAAGATTCCACTGCTAGTAGGTAAGACAACAATTAAAACCATTATTAGGGGGAAATAAAATGGTTATGTATATTGTGCAAAAAGCTTACCGTGACCTCGCTAAGGGAAAAGGCTTCCTCGTAGGCAGCGACTCTATCAAAGCCCTTGATGAAGCCGTAGAAAAACTAATTGCGGCCGCTATGGAACGCACAAAAGCAAACGGAAGAAAAACAATCAAAGCACAAGACTTCTAAAAAACTCAAAAAGCGCTTTTTTTTTCGAGGGATCTTTTAATACTGGCGCTGAGGCTTTCTCGAGTTTTCTAGAAGCTTTTTCAAGTGATTCTGAGATCAAAGCCTTCTCCAAATCCAGTATCCTCTTCACCTAAAAGAGAACCTAACTGCCCGACTATATCATCAGAAAACAAACCCTTCAACATAAGAAAAGACTCTCTAAGACTCTTACCCTGCCAAGACTTAAGACCCCGAACATCACCCTTAAACAACAAACCCTTAACACCCTCACGTAACAACTGAACACCCAAACCAACCGCAGAAACAAAACCCAAAGAAACCCGATGAGAACCAGGAGGAGAAGAATAACTCACCACCACGTGAACACCATCACCCTTCTTAGTAGGAAAAACAGAAACACCACCCATAACAAAAAACCACCCAAAAACAAAAGCCTCACTACTATATACACTACTTTCGATATTTAAAGAGCAACAAGATCAAGTGTTTCGAACGCAGAAAAAGAAGAATCTTCCCACAGGAAAAAAAAACTATTGAACGTTCATACCAATTATCTCTTTCTCCAACCTCTCATGCTCCTTATCAGAAATTCCTAAAGATAACCTCAAATTTTTTAACAATATCTTCTCTTTTTCAGTTATTTCCCCCCCCTCCAATGCTAACTGAAGCTGCTTCTTGTAAATCTCTAACGCGCTGATTAATTCTCTCTCCAACCTCTCATGCTCTTTACCAGATATTCCTAAAGATAACCTCAAATCGTTTAACAACCTCCTCTCTTTTTCAGATATTTCCCCACCCTCCCATGCTAACTGTAACTGCTTCCTGTAAATCTCTAAAGCAACCCCGCTAGACAAACCGCTTTTACGCCTCCTACTGATAAAATCACGCGGAAATAACCTAGTCGTCAACCCACCTACCACTTCTCTAACAGGGAAAAAAAGAAATAACGTAAACAAAACAGCAGCAAAACGAGACAAGATAGACACTTCACCCCCCGTAATAAAACGAACCAGCAACTCCCCGCTCAAAATAAAAACCCAAACAAGAACAACAACAGTCGTTATATAATAGAAACTTTTTGGCAAAATTAAATCGATATCGAACAACCTATGCTTCAAAATACCGATAGAGATTATGACTCCAGTTATCGATAAAGAAACTGTGCCCAGATCCAATTTTAAGTTAAAATCCGGGAATATCGCCTCCAAAAAATCCTCCATACACGTAAAAATTAATGGAATTAAACTCGCAAGAATAAAATACGCCGAACGCCACCTTATCTCCACATCCTCTGACCTGAACATTCTGAAAAAGTTTACAGCAGCAAAAACCAACATTACAACTAGAAAAATGTCAAAAAAACCCCAAAGGAACGGGGGCGAAAACCTTTCGATATCCGCTTCAAAAAGGCCGAAAGGCGAACCACCCGATTCCAACACACTAGAATACAATATGTCTATATCTATTAAAAAAACAGAGATATAAAACAAAGGAACCAAATGAACCAAAAACACTCGAAGATCCTCGAATATATTTATCCGATAAAGAAATACATACGAAAAATGGAATAATGTAGTGACCGCAAGGAGCGACGTGACTCTATTAATGACCATCCAAAAGAGCCAAGTATCAGAATCCAAACTACACGTAGCCAATGCCACACTAAAACACAGAAGCGCCACGAAGAACTCCGTTAGAATATATAATTGAACATGTTCCTCTTTTCGAGCCTTAAAAAACAAAAGCCAAGCAATGAAAAAATTGACGAAAAAGGCAATAAAATAAGGAATACACCATTCGTTAAAGAAATAGTCACCAAAAGGACTAGGACTCATTTAAATACCACATTCTCAGAAGACTAAATTTAATTAAAACGTCTTCACAACTATAAATAATCAAACTCTCTACTCTTTAAACAATTAAAAAAAGCTGGACAACTAAGAACCACGAAAACTACCAAACATCGCTGATAATCTGCCCGTCCCTCATCTCAAGAAGACGACCAGCCTGCTTAGCCATCTTCGGGTCGTGTGTGACCATTAAAATAGTAACACCACGCTTTTTATTGATCTTTTTGAAAATATCCAGCACAGCTTGCCCCGTTTCAGAATCGAGGTCACCTGTGGGTTCGTCTCCCACGATGATGCTTGGGTCGTTTATTAGGGCTCTTGCTATGGTGACTCTTTGTTGTTGTCCTCCTGAGAGTTTTTCGGGGTATTGGTTTGCGAATTCTTGTATTCCGACGTCTTCTAGGATTTGTAGGGCTTTTTGTTTTGTTTCGCCGCCGGGTTTTCCGCTCATTTGTGCGGGTAGCATGACGTTTTCTAGGGTGGTTAGTTCGGGTATTAGGTTGTAGGTTTGGAAGACGAATCCTATGTCGTCTCTTCTTGTTTTTGTTAGTTCTTTGTCTGCTAGGGTGGCTATGTTGTCTCCTTTGAGGTATATTCTTCCTCTGTCGGGGGTGTCTAGTCCGCTTAGGACGTTTAGTAGGGTGGTTTTTCCGCATCCGCTTGGTCCGACTAGGGCTACGAATTCTCCTTCTTTTATGGTTATGTTTACGCCTCTTAGGGCGTATATGGTGTTTCTGCCCATGCGGTAGGTTTTGAAGATGTTTTCGCCGTGTATTACGGCGTCTTCTGGTATTTGTCGGGCGAGTGCTTTCAGTTCTTCTTCTGCTAGGGTTTCTTGTTCGAAGGCTACTGCTCCGGGGGCTGCTGTGTAGTAGGGTATGTCGTCCCAGTTGTCTGCCCATAGTCTTAGGGTTTCTAGTTCTAGGTATAGTTTGCCCATTGTGTGGCCTAGTTCTTCTATTTCTGGGGTGATTAGGGGTGCGGCTCGGTCTTCTTTTTCTGCTGTTTTCATTTGGGTGCTTATTTTTCGGGCGGTTTTTGCGGTTTCTTGGAGTTCTTTTGTCATGGTTTCTGTTTGCTTTGCTAGGTCTTCTAGTTCTGGTGTTATGTCGAATTGTTTGACTATTTTGATTACGTCTGTTGCTTCTTCTTCTTTTAGTTCTTTTATGAGGGTTTGGGCTATTCCTGTCATTCTAAGGGTTTGTCTTTTGATTTTTTGCATGAGTTCGTAGGTTCCTTCGGTTTTTCCTAGGATCATTTGTACTGCTTCGAAGAAGGGTTGGTTCCACATGATTTGTTTTTTAGGATCGGTTTCTTCTGAGTATATTTTGAAAACTTTCATGGCTTGGCTTATGGCGTTTTGAATTTCGTCGAGGAATTTTTTTGTTGGTGGTTGGTATCTTCGGGAGAAGCTGAAGAGGACTGTTTCGTCTATAAGGTGTTCGTAGTCGGGTAGTGCTGCGGAGAATTCTATTCTGACTCCTGCTACTACGGCATAATCGTATTCTAATCCGGGGAAGTCCCAGATGTGGATTCTTGCAACTTGTAGGACGGTTCCATATTCTATTTCTATGTTTTTGATGATTTCTTGGGCTTGTTGATTGAAAAGCCCTATGTATTCGGGGTTTTGTTCTAGGAGATTGTTGAAGATACGGATGGTTTCTATTATTTCAGGGTCTTTTCTTAGTTCTTTGTCGTATTTTTTCATGACTTTTTGGGCGTAAGCGTTGGCTGCTTCTCCGATTCTTGCTTCGAGTTCTTTGATTTTTTCCTCTTCATCAGGTTTTGGAGAGGTTTGAGGTGGCAAAGAAGCTCTCACTGCTAGGAAGGTGTTTAACTCGTTAAACGTGACAGATGAGGGCTTATAGGGCTTTAGGGCTTTTTTCAATCGTTTCATGAAATATTCATTTTCGTCTTCTCTAAACTTTGCAATATAGAAAACGGCCCAAAACATGGTTTCTTCTTCTTCTCCTACTTCTCTTTTTCTAAAAGGGCTCATTTTTCATCCACCTTTTTTAATTCAACTTGGCTTTTTATTCTTTTTTTGGTTTAGAGGCCTTCTGATTCTACTAGGCCGTCTTTTAGTCTTATTATTCGGTCGCAGGCTTGTCCGACTAGTTCGTTGTGGGTTACGAGGATTAGGGTTTGGTTTTCTTCTTCTTTTAGTAGGCGGAATAGTTGCATTATATCCTGCGTAGTAAG